>CAWULX010000151.1:0-3538 GCA_963923775.1 uncultured bacterium | reverse complement strand
ATTGATTTTAATTTGGCCTATAATCCACCCTGCGCCTTTACTGCTTTTGCAACCTGTCCATTGCCGCCCCCTCAGAATAGATTAAGTATTGCCATCAGTGCAGGAGAAAAAAACTACGGACATCACTAAAGATCCCTCAAGGCTGCTTAACTTTGGCACCTAATGGATACTTTAACTAATTCACCAAAAATTGCCATTATTGGTTTGGGCTATGTAGGCTTGCCATTGGCGATTGCATTTGGTCATCAATACCCAACCATTGGATATGATACCAATACCAATAGGGTGAATGAATTAAAAGAGGGAAAAGACCACACTTTACAATCTAGTTCGGAAGCCATAAAAAATGTAGCCTATTTAAGTTTTATTAATCAACTAGCATCTATTAAGGATTGTAACATTTTTATTGTGACTGTTCCCACTCCAGTTACGGCCAACAAAGAACCAGATTTAAGTTATTTATTAAATGCCACTCAAGCTATTGGATCTGTTTTAAAGAAAGGTGATATCGTTATATATGAAAGTACAGTGTATCCAGGATGTACAGAGGAAGATTGTGTTCCAGTGTTAGAAAAAGCAAGTGGGTTAAAATTTAATGAAGATTTTTATTGTGGTTATTCTCCAGAGCGTATTAATCCAGGAGATACGGTTCATACACTTACTACTATCCAGAAAATTACTTCTGGTTCAACCCCTGTTATTGCAGATATAATTGATCAATTATATAAATCAATAATTACTGCAGGTACATTTAAAGTAAGTAGTATTAGAGTAGCAGAAGCAGCGAAATCAATTGAGAATGCACAAAGGGATATTAATATTTCTTTTGTAAATGAACTGGCATTGATTTTTGATAAAATGCAAATTGACACTACTGAAGTTTTAGAAGCCGCTGCCACTAAATGGAATTTCTTGCCTTTCAAACCAGGCTTAGTGGGTGGACATTGCATAGGGGTGGATCCCTATTATCTAGCACATAAAGCTAGTAGTTTGGGACATACACCACAGGTAATCTTATCCGGTAGAAATGTGAATGATCAAATGGGTGTTTTTGTTGCTGATAAATTAGTAAGATTAATGGAAGAACGTCTAATAGATTTGAGTTCTTCCAAAGTACTTTTATTAGGTGTTACTTTCAAAGAAAATTGCCCAGACATAAGAAATTCAAAAGTATTTGATATTCTTTCCCAACTAAATCAAAAAGGTATAAGCGTAGATGTCTTTGATCCATTTGCTAATGCAGAGGAAGTACTTCAAAAACATCAAGTATCATTAACAAATTCCCTAGATGTATACGATGGTATTATTTTAGCAGTGGCACATGATTTTTTCAAAGCATTGGATTACACAAAACTTTTGCGCAATAAAAAAGCCGTGATATTTGATACCAAGGCTTTTTTAGATAAGTCCATTGTGACTGCTAGATTATAATTTTATTGTGGGTGATAAATCTCTTCTGCGTTTTTTAAAATTATATTTTTATCCAAAGTCATTTTCTTTACTTGTTGATTTTGATACATTGCTCTTTGGTCGGCAAAATGCTTGCTTTCTGGATGCATACTTGCACCAAAAGTATTCACAGATTCAATTAAGGGTAAACCACCATCTTTGGGAAATCTAACAAAATTGATATAAGCATCTCCACTATTCATTCTTCTTTTATCTTCTCCCCAAGGTTCACTCATTACTGCTGCTAATACATCTGGCATACCAGCCTGTGGCCAGTATTGATCACCTCTAACCAATTTTTGGACATCTCCTAAACTAAGATCAAGACGACCAAAATGCTTCATTAAAAAATCATATAAATATTGATATACTTTAATGGCTTCTTGAATGGTTAGTTTATCATTTTTTCTGCCCTCCATTATTTCTGGTACTTTATAATAAGCAAGATTGTACAATAGTGCTCCTTTACTATCAACACTAGCATCGTGGTTCCAAGATTTTAAAGTCTTCATCAAAGGCGCTAATTGTTCATTGGTAGACTCGTCTACTAAGAATAAACTATCACCATTAAATCCATAGGGAAATAAAATGGGTGTAGGTAAGGTTCTGTCAAACTTGATTCTCTTTAAATCTTCGTAGGAGATTTTATCTAATCCATCAATCAAATTTTTAGCTCTTTGACTTCTGTTATTATGATAGGTTTCATAACCATCATTTTTGTCAAACTTGGCAGGGTTTAAATTTTCTTCCACAGTGGTTGCTAAAAAAGGAGAATGGTTGGTATTAAATAAATAACCGCTTTTTGGGTTGGTATATTGAGGTAATTCGCTTAGAGGTTTAAAACTATTCCATAATGTAGCTTTTGTATTTCCTGGAACAGTGTTGTTCCAATGATAACTTGTGTCTGCATTTCTGTAGGGCATTTTTCCATTAGAGATATAAAAAATAGTGTCTCTTTTATCAGCATACATAATATTAAACATCGCTAAATGATTTTGTTTAAGCGCTGTTTTAAATTCTGTATAATTAGTTGCTTTATTCATTGCATACCATTGCTGTAAAGCACCAGCGTCCATTAAAGAAGGCAATCTCATAGAGAAGAATGCTCCTTGAGGTGATTTAACAGTTGGTCCATAAATAGAATTATAGGCAGTTTTATAAATAGGGAAAGGGATACCCTTAATTTGTAGTTTTATTTTTCTTACTTCCAAGTTTAACCATTCTCCATCTACTTTGTATTGATTGGGATGTGCTTTATCTGTCTCTAATTGATATAAATCTAATTTGTCTTGAAAGTTAACTGTATGTGCCCATGCAAGGTTAGGAGTTACCCCGTGAAAAATCATTGGACCGCCAGGAAATAAGCCACCCAATATATTCCACCCTTCTTCACTTTGAAGATGAGCTTCGTAAAATGCAGTGGCGCCTTCAATGGGTTGATGTGCATTAATCACTAACATGTTTTCTCCAGTAGTTGATTTGCTACTATGAATGGCAAATGCATTACTACCTTCTCCAGTAAATCCAGGAAGATGCGCTACAGAACCATTTAAAATTTTAGGAAGTGTTTTGTCTACTCCACAAAAAACAGCTACCGAAAATACTGAAGCAGATAAATATTCTTCTACTGTTACAGGAAATACATATTTATTTAAAACTTCATTAGGGTGCGCATTGGCATAAGCATTTAATCCAGCTAAATAACCTTTTATTAAAGCTATAAATTTCGGATCCATTGAACCTATTTGAGCATCAACCAATGCTTTTGTATTTAATAATCCAACTACAAAATCTATAGGTGCTCCTTTTTTACCCATGTAAGTACCTAGCTTGCCTTTTCCTGTTAAGATTAAGGTTTGAATGGTTTTGAAATCGTCTTCAGCATGTGCCCATGCTAAACCATAAGCAACTTCTGGGTCTGTTGGAGCAAAAATATGAGGCACTCCAAAACTATCTCTAGCAATGGTAATTTGTTCTGTTCTGATATTGGGTAATTTGAAACTTTGAGCATTAATGATGGTTAATGTAAAGCAGCTAATAAGCAATAAATTTAGTTTGGTAAAGCAAATGCGCATGTGTATTCTTTGTT
>CAWULX010000150.1:0-3598 GCA_963923775.1 uncultured bacterium | reverse complement strand
GCAATATGTTTTTGTCTAAAATCGCTGATAGTAATAATACCTGTATGCACCGCTAAATGATCTCCATCTCCTATTTGTAAAGTAGCTGGCCCAAATGCATCATGGGGATGCAAAGATTTGGGTGCATGGTAAATAGTTTGTCCATGACTAGCCATTAAATCTATCTCTGTTGATTTAATCCCCCAACTGGCTAAAGTTTGATTTATCATTTGGGCATTCTGTAAAGCAATCCATGGATTCAACAAAGTCAATTTTTCCAATGAAACTGAAGCCTTTGAAAAAATAGATAAAATCTCTTCCTTCATTTTGTTGTCATAGGGCACCGTTGCAAAATTCAAAAGAGTCAATTGAGTATCTTTCCCTGCACCTTTTAATTCACATAAAGCAATATCCAAACCATCCAAAGAAGTGCCACTCATTAAGCCTAAAACCTTTCTACTGGGCTTTTTAGCCAAATCATATAGTTGTTGAATATTCTGATGCATACTTAAAGATACAAAATATCCACACCCTTTCAAATACATTACAATTCAATAACTTATACTTTACCTTTACCAAAATTTACTAGGCATATGCTAAAACTGGGCGTTTTTGGAGTGGGTCATTTGGGAAAATTTCATTTGAACAATTGGAAGCAAATTCCCAACATTGAAATCATTGGTTTCTTTGATCCTAATAACGATAATGCCAAAGCGGTAGAAGCCGAATATGGAATCAAAAGATTTATTGACGAAGAGGCATTAATCAAAGCCTCAGACCTTATAGACGTAGTAACTCCTACCCATTTACATTTTCCTGTTTGCGAGATGGCTATTAAAATGGGCAGACATGTATTTGTAGAAAAACCAATGGCCAATACCATCGAAGAAGGTAAAGCAATCATGGACATGGTAAAAGAAGCTGGTGTTAAATTACAAGTAGGTCATGTGGAAAGGTTTAATCCAGCTTTTACTGCTTTAAAAGATATTGCTTTAAATCCTTCTTTTATAGAAGTGCATAGATTAGCACAATTTAATCCAAGAGGCACTGAAGTAAGTGTGATATTAGATTTAATGATCCACGATATTGATATTATTTTGAGCATTGTAAAGAGTGGCGTAAAAAACATTTCAGCAAGTGGTGTGGCCGTATTAACAGATACTCCAGATATTGCCAATGTTAGAATTGAATTTAACAATGGATGTGTGGCTAATTTAACCAGCAGTAGAATTAGCATGAAGAAAATGCGTAAGATTCGCTTATTTCAAAAAGACGCTTATATAGGAATAGATTTTTTAGAGAAAAATACGGAAATCATTAAATTGAAAAAGCCGGATGAAGAAGATGCATTTTCTTTTGATATAGAAACCCACCAAGGCACAAAAACTATTTCTATTGCTAACCCAGTAGTGGAAAATGGCAATGCGATACTTGCAGAATTAACTAGTTTTGTAAACGCGATTCAAAATGACGAACCTACTGTGGTAAGTGAAATAGATGGTTTCTTAGCCATGGAAGTGGCTCACCAAATCTTAGATAAGATTGGCAAAGTAAAAGCCTAGAAAAATTAGCTGAATCTTTTTGCCAAGATATGTTCCGCAATGGCTAAGTCTAAAGGACGAGTGATTTTGATATTTTCAAACTCCCCATCTACTAAATACACTTTCCGCCCATTGGCTTCAACTACATTGGCCTCGTCTGTAAATAAGGGGGTATAAGCTTGTTTAAATGCATCTAATAATATATCAGACTGAAATGTTTGAGGGGTTTGAATCAACATTACTTGTTCTCTATCTAAAACACTGTTATGCTCTCCATTCACTATTCTTACAGAGTCTGTAGCACTTACTGCAGGTATAGCAGAACCTTTTTCTAATGCCTGCTGATAGCATCTTTGCACTAATGCAGGGGTTAATAAACATCTTACTGCATCGTGAACAAATACAATAGAAGATTCAGTCACTTTGGATAAGCCATTCTTTACAGATTGAAATCTTGTTTCACCCCCTTCCACAAATTGTATATGTTGCGTATACCCATTTTTTTGTAATAAGTTCTTACCTTCTTCGATATAAGCAGCAGGTAAAACAATCACTAATTCAATGTCAGAAAAAGCAGCAGTAAATTGATCAATAGTATGTAATAAAATTGCCTTCCCTTGTATATCTAGAAATTGCTTTGGAATGACAGAACCCATACGTTGACCAGTACCACCAGCTACAATAATGGCTATTTTTTTTGAATACATATATTGAATTAACTAACCAATAATTTGTTTACTTCCGTGGCTAATACTTCTTTATTAATGGGTGCAGTACCTACTAATTCACAAACCAGACCTCCAGCAATATTAGCCATTTCTGCAGCCAATACCATGTCTTTTGAAGCTGCATAAACCAAAGATGCAACAGCAATCACCGTATCACCAGCACCACTTACATCAGCGATATTACGTATATGCGTTGGTATTAATTTATGATCATTATTTCCTGCAATAAATACGCCGTGTTCAGACAAAGTAATAAATGAAATAGCATGCGCCATTTGCTCATACAACGCATTATGTACTTTTAATAATTCAATAGCGTTTACATTAGCAATTTCTACTTTTAAACCTTCTTTAACTTCTTTTAAATTTGGCTTAAATAAAGTACAACCTTTAAATGCTAAAAAATTCTTCTGCTTTGGATCCACTGCAGTAGGTATTCCTTTTTGATTACAAAAATCAATGACTGATTTAATTAAATTAGCCGTTAATACACCCTTATTATAATCTTCTAAAATAATTAAAGAAGGCTTTTCAGTTTCTACATACGTACAAAAATTCTTAAATAATTGTGCTTCCTCATTTACATTTATATCGTTAGTATGTTCATGGTCTAAACGCATCATTTGTTGATTGCGCCCCATCACCCTAACTTTATTGGTTGTTACTCTATCTGCACTAGTATGTATATACTTGGTTTGGATTCCTTCGGCCTCTAAAAGCCCCATTAAATCTTTACCCTCCATGTCATTGCCAATAACGGCAAATACAGTTGTTGGGGCTCCTAATGCGTTTAAATTCAATGCTACATTCGCAGCTCCTCCTACCCTAATTTCTTTACGCTTTAAATTCACTATAGGTACTGGAGCTTCTGGAGAAATACGATCCACATTACCCCACCAATAAGTATCTAGCATAATGTCCCCCACCACACCAATTTTAGTGTGATTGAATCCCTCAAATAAGTCTTTGAATGCTTTTTGCTGCAACATCTCTATGCTTGCGTTTTTTTATTGCTTAATGCGATATAATACAAAGGTATTCCTATTAAAGTAATCACCAAACCCCATAATGAATAGAAAGGCTTAGTGTATACAAGACCAATACAGAAAACGGTTGCCATTACAATATAAATTGCTGGTAATACTGGATAACCAAAAGCCTTATAAGGTCTTGGAGTATTAGGCTCTTTCTTTCTTAAAATGAAAATACCAATAATGGTTAAAATATAAAATATCACCACAATAAAACTTACCATAGTTAATAAGTCGCCATACTTACCACTTAAACATAATAAACTTGCAACCAAACACTGAATCCATAAGCCATAAGCAGGTACTTCGTTCTTATTTA
>CAWULX010000149.1:0-3607 GCA_963923775.1 uncultured bacterium | reverse complement strand
CTTCCCATTACTCCAAATGGTGGAGATATCACTTTAACTTGGTCAAACGATTCAAATAGAATTTTCAAACTTTAGAGGGAAAAATGGATTACTCAACACTTACTATAGAAGAACTCACCACTCTCAAAGATGAAAAAGAAGCTGCATTTGAAATTGCTAAAAATGAACTTAATGAAGTTGCAGATGCTTTGAGAGAAAAACTTATCAATCAAGAGTTAGAAAATAAGCTTTCTCAAATGTCTCCAGAAGAAATTGAAATTTTGCGCAATATGGCTAATCAAATGTCAGTTCAAAGCATCAATTCCGAAGAGGAAATGGGCAAGATTTAAGCCTTTAAACAATGAGCGCTAATGACTTCAAGGCGCAAGCTTCAAATCAAAGTATTGGCGCTACATCAATACCTTCAGAAGAAACTTTTGGTACAGCAACTATAGCTTTAAACACAAAAGTAACTATATCTTCTGGTATTATTTCTCAAACTTCATTTACTACAAATTCAGTACTCAATACCGTTAACAATGTTCTTGTTTCTTCAGGTATTGCAAGTAGTGAAGCGTTTTTAAACAACAATACTTTTGGGCAAAACACATACTTCACTATTCCTTCTATTAGCTTATTATTGAGAGATGCAGCACTAACGTCTCCAACAATAACATCTTCTATTGGAATAACTTTAAATCCAATTGATTCATCAGAAAATTTTCCTACAGGTAGTATTGGAAATGTCAGTTACATTTCTTTTTCTGGAAATGGAATTAGCTCTCAAGAGATATTAGGTATACACTCTTTTGGAAATATTTCTTACGTTTTACCTAATTCTTTAACTTCTGAAGAAACATTTAGCACGACCAACTATTTTGCATCTTCAAATAATATTTACCCTTCTTCGATTGGGTCTTCTGAAAATTTTAACTTAGATAATATATTCGGAAATATTGTTGGTATATTTTTAACAACTGGTATAAGATCTGCCTTTTCATCTCCATCAGACTCTTATTTATCATTACTAGGCTCTGTTCAGCATATAAACATAAGTTCAGGTATTACTTCAAAATTAACATTTGGAAGAAGGACTACTTTTTACCCACCTCCTCCATCTTACTTAAGAAAAGGTTTTATATATGGGTATACAGTTGTTGTTAATAACATTTTAGTAACTCTTGAAAGAGAAAATTTATTAGACACTGTAACGAGAATTCCAGAAACTATAACAAATCTACAAACAAAAAGTAGATTCATAAATAGTTATGTTGAAAATAAAAACATTATCTCTTCTTCTATTGATGTTGTTTATAGTATTGACTCAGAAATAGTTCAAGAATCTTCAGTTACCGCAAGACAAACAAAGTACTATTTAGAAAGTTATATAAAGCAAAAGAATAAAATCAGCAGCAGTATTTACGTCGAACAAAATGACAATTTCTTTATTAAAAGAGATGGTGAAATAAAACAGTGAGGATTTAATATGCCACAAAATCCAATTTACACAAATTCAACAATAAAAATCTATGCAAAAATAAAAGATGAAAATGGAAATTATGTTGATCCTACAGGTTTAGATTTTTATATAACTGGACCTGGTGTTGGTGCTACTACAATAAATTACACATATGGTGATGGTGTGGTTTTAAAATCAGGCGCAGGCACAACAGGTATTTATTATGTTGAGTACTTGCCTGAAGCTGCTGGAAGATACAAATACACATGGGAAGCCAGCGGGACAATACAAGCAGCTTTCAAGAGTTTTTTTGAAGTTGATAATTCTAGGTGGTAATTGATGAGCTTTCCTGGTTCTCTTACAAGGGTTCAATTTGCTACTGGTTTATTAATCAGAAGTGTCAAGATTAATGGTGACTATCTTCTTGTAGATAATTGCACCATTAATCAAACACAAGAGATTGATATGAACAAGCTATATATTCAAGGCGGACCAGGAACGGCTATTGCAAACATTGGTGCAAAAAAGTTTACTGGCGAGTTAAGTTTTCCTATAAGGGTTGACAGAGATAACAACTTAGAAGCAGCAGTCAAGACTATATTACAACATGCTGAGAATCCAATGTATAGCTTAAGGCTTGATTCAAATCACATGCTTTCTTATTTAGATTTGACTGCAGAAAATGGTGGGACTAATGACAATGCTTTATTATCATTAGATCAAATGGTGCTTAAAAGTTTATCTATTAGTTGCTCTACTGATGATGTTGTAAAAGTATCTGCATCTTTTGAAGGCATGATTGATGTGCGTTCAAACTCAGATTATGCGGTGCCAAATGAAAACCATGTAATGGGTCGATCTTTAACTTGGGGAGATTGTGATGCAAGCAGATATCAATCTTCTATGAGAACAGTTTCTAGTTTTAATTTACAAATAAATAATGAAATTGAAACTCCTGTATTTTTGATGCCATATGAAGGCACAGGAACAACAAGAGTAGATCAAATTGCACTTATTGGAGTCAAAGAAGTTAAATGGTCTGGAGAATATTCTGAATTTGTTAGAGTAGGAACTGATTTGGATTCACATATACATGGTGGATGGATGGTTGATGAAAATCTTAAATTTGTAATGGGGCCAATAACTGCAAATTATAATGTACCTTTGTTTCAAATAAGTGAATTGCCTCTTACTTCAAAGATTTTAACTAGAAAAACAAAATGGAATGCTATGATTAGTCCAGGGCAACCATTAAAGCAAGGAGGTCTTTTTATATTCCAAGAATAAGAAGACAATATTACAAAAAAAGTAATAAGGAAAAATTTGCATCTAAAAGTTTAAATTGGTAAAGGGAGATTTATTATGCCTCTTAATAATAATCTATTCGGTGTTTATAAGTCACTTAAGGTAAGTGGTAGAACTTATGTTGCTGAGTCTGCAACCAGAAAGGTTGAGATGGAAGTAGACGCAAAGAACTATGTACAAGGTTCACCAAAGTCCCGTGTTCTTAACATCGGTGGAACAAAAGAATCTATTTCCATCACCGCTCCTATCCTTGTCGGTGGTGGAGCATCAGTTGACGGAAGATCATTAGCTAACACTAAGATTTCTGAAATCTTAGACCCAAACAACGCTTCTCTTCCAGTCCTTGAATCTGCTACATACAAGGTTAGCCCAGAAGGTGCTAGTGTTACCATTAACCTCAAATCTGACGGTGACCCAGGTAGTAATACCGATGGTTCTGCTAGACCATTTGAAGTTTCTGGTAAGGAAATTGAAGAACTCAAGCCTAATAGCTCAGGTGGCCCATCAAGAGTTGCTCGTTTCTATGACTTCAGAGTTCAAATTGGTAACAGAAAATACTTCATCATGGAAGCAACTTTGAATGTAAACTCTTCTGTTACTGAAGCTTACTTCTTAGTTCCAAATGACGCAGCTATCACAGACTCTGTAACACAAGCTCGTATCACCCAAACAATTGGTGGTAACATTGCTGCTGGTTACCAATTCCCATTCCTTGGTATTTCTGGTATCAAGATCAGTGGACAAGGTAAGGCTGCTGTCGTTCTTAAGGACTTGGTCGGCACACCTAACTTTGGTGACTACTACTTCTTCGACTATAACACAGAAGGTGGCAACTTAGACGAATCCCTCAACCTTGGACTTGGT
>CAWULX010000148.1:0-3611 GCA_963923775.1 uncultured bacterium | reverse complement strand
ATTATTGAATAATATCTATATTTTAAAATATTTCATTAAAATATTTGCAACATATAGACGATAAGCTTAGTTTTGATATATCAAATGAGGGAAAAGTATTACAAAACCATCAAATGATTAGTTCTTAATACTGTGGGGTGATGAAATTTTTGGCAGACATGCCCCCTTGTCTCGGGGGTGAGGATAACGGGATAAACGTAACATAGAGCCGTCTAGCAATAGGCGACCAGGGTCGACCACTGAACTTTGTGTTATAGCTAACTGCCTCATGGAGGTTCGACCCCTCCCCCTACAGCTACAAGCCTCTTACCTTCTGGTGAGAGGCTTTTTTATTTTAGCCAGATTATTTCACTAATTTAATAGTGATTAAACGACTGCTATGAAAAAATCTATCAGCATTTTTTTCTTAATGCTATGCTTTACCACTATTTCAAAAAAATCTATTGCACAAAAAAGCACCCTTACAATAAAAGGCCTTCAACAATCAGTAGAAGTCTTAAGAGATCAGTGGGGTGTCAATCATATCTATGCCCAAAATGAACATGATTTATTTTTTACGCAAGGCTATTGTGCAGCAAAAGATAGATTGTTTCAATTTGAAATTTGGAGAAGACAAGCTACAGGAACCACTGCAGAAATTCTAGGCGCAAGAGAAATCAAAAGAGATATTGGAACAAGATTATTTCAATACCGAGGAAGTATTGAAAAAGATTTAGCAAGATACCATCCAAGAGGAGTGGCAATTATTAATGCCTATGTTCAAGGAGTAAACGCTTATATCAAAGAAGCTAATCAAGATCCAAGCACATTACCTATCGAATTTAAATTATTACATATCCAACCCAAGCCATGGACAGCTGCTGTAGTCATATCCAGACATCAAGGCTTATTGGGAAATATCACACAAGAACTAAATATTGCAAGAGCTGTTGGTAAAATTGGAGAAGATAAAGTAAAAGACATTGTTTGGTTTCATCCAAAGCTACCCAATTTAAGAATGGATAGCAGTATCCACCCTGCGTTTTTAGAAAAAGATATTTTAGCACTATACAATGCCTATAGAAACGAATTGGTTTTTCAGAAAACTGATTTTGGAGAAAAGGATGAAGATGCAGTTATGAATACCCATCATACACCTGAAAAAGATTTATTTCTACAAAGTCAAGAAATGGAAGGAAGTAATAACTGGATTGTTGCAGGAACTAAATCAGCTAGTGGCTATCCATTACTAGCCAATGATCCACACAGAAAAATTGCCGTTCCTTCTTTAAGATATATAGTGCATTTAGTGGCACCGGGCTGGAATGTCATTGGAGGTGGAGAACCTGAAATTCCAGGAGTATCAATTGGACATAATGAAAAAGGCGCTTGGGGATTAACCATTTTTGAAACAGATGGAGAAGATTTATATGTGTATGATTTAAATAAACAGAATTTAAATCAATACTGGTACAAAGGTCAATGGAAAGACATGAAATTAATCCAAGATAGTATTCATGTAAAAAATAGTGCTGATGTAAAAATGACGCATAGATATAGTGTGCATGGACCTATTTGTTTTATAGATTCAGTGAATCATAAAGCATATGCGGTGAGAGCTGCATGGATGGAACCAGGAGGCGCTCCATATTTAGCCTCTTTAAGAATAGATCAAGCAACAGATTGGGAAAGCTTTAGAGAAGCATGTTCTTATAGCCATATCCCAGGAGAGAATATGATTTGGGCAGATAAAAAAGGAAATATTGGTTGGCAAGCAGTAGGCATCATACCCATACGCAAAAACTTTAGTGGATATGTTCCAGTTCCAGGTGATGGCAGATTTGAGTGGGCTGGTTATTTACCCATCAAAGAAAGACCGCACTTATTAAATCCTTCCAAAGGATTTTTTGCAACAGCCAATCAAAATGTAACACCAGAAAATTATACAAGATGGGATGCTATAGGATATACTTGGGCAGATCCTTTTAGAGGCAATAGAATTAATCAAGTGCTTGATCCTAATAATCATATTGACTTAGCTACGATGGCTGCATTACAAACAGATTATTATTCTATTCCTGCAAGTAAAATAGTACCCTTATTAACTAATTTATCATTTGAAGAAGAGCAACTACAAAAAGCAAAAGCTTATTTAACTGATTGGAATTTTGTTTTAGACAAGAACAGTATTGCTGCAGGCATTTATGTTGCGTGGGAAAAAGAAATTGCTGCTATGATGGGAAGTTTATTCATTCCAGCCGAAGTAAAATCCTATATCAGTTTTCAAATAAGTACCATTATTGAAAGATTAGAAAAACCAAATACATATTTTGGAGAACATGCCATAGATAAAAGAAATCAATTATTAAAAGAAGCATTTGTAAAAGCTATCAATAATTTGAATAAAAAATTAGGGCCTTCCATAGATCAATGGATATATGGTCAAACCAAATACAAGCATACTACCATGGAACATCCTTTATCTGCCATTGTGAATAATGAATTAAAACAAAAACTTAATCTAGGCCCATTACCAAGAGGAGGAAGCGGACAAACACCAGGCTCTACTGGAGGCACCGATAATCAATTAAGTGGTGCTAGTTTTAGAATCTTAATAGATACCAAGGATTGGGATAAAGCATTAATGATCAATACGCCAGGTCAATCAGGTAATCCAGAGAGTCCTTACTACAGAAATTTGTTTGAAACTTGGGCCAATGATCAATATTTCCCAGCCTATTACTCTAAAGAGAAAATAAAAAAGGTTGCAAAAGAAGTTACTCTTTTACAACCCAATTTTTAGAAAATATATTTCGTACTCAAGAAATTAGAATGATGAGAAGAAACAATATCATTAATAATCTCTTTGTTATCGTCTGTTAATTTAGCGGCTACTAAAGATCTAATAGAGAAAGATCTTAAAGCATCTACTACCGATAAAGTGCCTTCAGCACTGTCTTTACGACCAGTGAAAGGAAAAGTATCTGGACCTCTTTGACATTGACTATTAATATTCACTCTACTCACTTGATTCACCAATGGATCAATCAAACTTGCTAATTCTTCTTTATTCTTAGAGAACAAACTTACTTGTTGACCATGTGTTGAATCAATCACATATTGAATAGGCTCTTCAATATCATCAAATGGAATAACAGGTATAATGGGGCCGAATTGCTCTTCGCTATAAACTTTCATTTTATTATTTACAGGATAAATCACTGCAGGATAAAAGAAAGATTCTTTAATGGTTCCGCCATGCTCGTTCATTACTTTAGCACCATGCTTTTTAGCGTCTTCAATTAAATCGTTTAGATAAGCAGGCTTGCCTGGTTCTGGAAGTGGCGTTAATGTTACACCCTTCTCCCATGGTAAACCAAATTGTAATTTTCCTACTGCTTCATTTAGTAATTTAATAAATTGATCCGCAACAGAAGTATGAACGTATACAATTTTTAAGGCAGTACATCTTTGGCCATTAAAAGACAAAGAGCCTAAAACTGTTTCTTGAACAGCTAATTTAATATCGGCATCCTTGGTAATGATGGCTGCATTTTTAGCATCCAATCCTAAGATAGCTCTTAATCTATTTACTTTAGGATGTAATTTTTTTAATTGATTAGCTACTTTAC
>CAWULX010000147.1:0-3626 GCA_963923775.1 uncultured bacterium | reverse complement strand
ACTTTATCAATTTGTGCCTATTTGGGTAATCCTGAAAAAAAATTCCCCACTATACATATTGCAGGAACTAATGGTAAGGGATCTTCCAGCCATATGCTAGCAAGTATCTTTCAAGAAGCAGGATATAAAACGGGTTTATACACTTCTCCTCACTTATACGATTTTAGAGAAAGAATTAAAGTAAATGGACAAATGTGTCCAGAAACATTTGTAACCAGTTTTACCAATAAAGTAAAACCCATCATTGAAGAAATTGAACCCAGCTTTTTTGAAATTACGGTGGGTATGGCATTTGACTATTTTGCACAAGAAAATTGCGACATTGCTATTATTGAAACTGGCTTAGGAGGTAGATTAGACAGTACCAATGTGATTCAACCTATTCTAAGTTTAATCACCAATATAGGATGGGATCATATGGCTTTATTAGGCAACACCCTTCCAGCAATTGCTTCTGAAAAAGCCGGAATCATTAAACCCAATACACCAGTAGTCATTAGCGAAGTGATAGATGAAACAAAACCAGTTTTTGAAAAATTTGCAAACGATAAAAACGCTCCAATTTATTTTGCAGAAGATTTTATTGAATTCAAATCATTTACCAATCATTGGACACATGCGCAGTTTGGCTACGATAAAATTTCTGTGAATTGTGATTTACCTGGAAAGTATCAGTATAAAAATATTAGAGGCGTTTTACAATGTGTGTATTTATTAAAAGGCATGGGATGGAAATTGGATGATGCTGTTGTTTTAAAAGCATTACAACAAATTAAATCAACTACAGGCCTAATGGGGAGATGGGAATGCTTACAAGAAAGCCCCAAATTATTTTTAGATGTAGCCCATAATGAACATGGCATGCTTGCTTTACTAGATCAATTAGCTACACTAAGCTTCAATCATTTACATATTATTACCGGAATGGTGAAAGACAAGGATGTGGATGCAGTATTGAATATGCTTCCGAAAGATGCCAGCTTTTACTTTTCTAACGCTCATATTCCCAGAGCCATGCCTGCTATTGAAGTAGCTGAAAAAGCAAAAACAATTGGTATTCATGGCTTAGTCTTTGACAATGTAAACGAAGCAATAGCTGCAGCCAATAAAAATGCCCATCCAAATGATTTAATCATTGTAATGGGCAGTATTTTCTTAGTCTCAGAAGTCTCACGTACTTCCTAGTTGAGTCTCCCGAAGGGGACTCGATTACCAACCTTTCTCTTCTCTTAAAGTAGTAATGTGTGCAACATGATGTTTACCATGCCAAGCATATACAGCAAACAAATCCCATAAACTTACTTCTGCATTTCTACCTGAATGGAATATTTTTCTTTGCCATTGCTCTTCTGTTAAACTATCTAATAAATTTGCCCATCTTTCATGCAAAGCAAATAATAGAGTAATAGAATAGTTAATTGGTGTATCCAATGCATCAGCCATAGACACCCATGCATTTTCATCATAGGCTTTAATAGTTGGCACCTCTTCTGTTAAACCATGCTTAAATCTTGCAAATGCATTCATATGACTATCTGCGATATGATGAACCAATTGTTGAACCTTCCATCCACCTTCTCTATAAGGTGTTTGAATTTGAGCTGCATCTAAATTTTGAATAGCCATTTCCAAATCTTTAGGTAAATGGCGTAAATCATTCACCCATTTGATTTTTTGAGCTTCTGAATAAGGGGCAGTTTCATACTTGCCAATTGGATATCTAGGATCTTTTGTCATAATATTAATTTTAATCTTCTCTTAATGCTTTACCTGTTTTATGAATGAATACATCTTCTAAATTCGCTATCTTCACTTCTTTGGTTTTTTCAAATCCAGAAGCGACTAATTCATCTATTAATTCATTAGGAGTATTGATGGCAATAATCTCACCGCTATCAATTATGGCTACTCTATCACATAATACTTCAGCTTCATCCATATAATGCGTAGTAATAATAACAGTAGTGCCTTGTTGTCTAATTTCTTTGATTAATTCCCATAAATTTCTTCTTGCTTGAGGATCCAATCCTGTTGTTGGTTCGTCTAAGAAAATAATTTTTGGATGATTGATTAATGTGGTTGCAATAGAAAACCTTTGTTTTTGTCCTCCACTTAATTCTTTGAATTTTGATTTGGCTTTATCTACTAAGTTTACTTTTTCTAATAAAGTAATTGGATCAATAGTAGTTTGGTATAAACCCACAAACAATTCAATAAGTTCCACCAAATTTAAATTTGGATAAAACCCAGCTGTTTGTAGTTGAACTCCAATGATTTTTTTAATAGACTCTGGATGGGTATCCAAATTCATGCCATCCACTATAATAGTACCCGCCGTTTTTTCTCTAAGGGTTTCAATAATTTCTAAGGTAGTGGACTTCCCTGCCCCATTAGGTCCCAATAATCCAAAAATTTCACCTTGATACACTTCAAAGCTAATGTCCTTAACTGCTTTAAAATCACCATAGTTTTTTACTAAATTTTGGACAGATATAATGGGTGTTTTTGACATAGACTTCAATAAGTTCAAACAAATTTAAAGCATTGTACCTTATCTTTGTTAAAAGCTCATTTAATTTATAAACAGTATCAAATGAAGGTAGGTATACTTGGAGGCGGTCAATTGGGAAGAATGCTTTTACAGGCAGCCGCTAACTATGATGTTCAAACCTATGTGTTAGAAAAAGATCTGAATTGCCCTGCAGCACATTTATGCCATCATTTCACTAATGGCGATATTCAAGACTATGATACAGTGTATCAATTTGGAAAACAATTAGACGCTTTAACTATAGAAATAGAAGCGGTAAATGTGGACGCTTTAGAACAATTAGAAAAAGAAGGAGTAAAAGTATATCCTACACCAGCGGCTATTAGAATTATCAAGAATAAAATATTACAAAAGCAATTTTACGCCGATCAAGAAATTCCCACTTCTGCATTTCATATTACCCAACACCGTTCCGACTTATTAAATTATATTAGCTTTTTACCTGCTGTACACAAATTAGGAGAAGGCGGTTATGACGGAAAAGGCGTTCAAGTTATTAAAATTGAAGCAGAAATTGAATTCGGGTTTAATGCACCAGCTATATTAGAACAAAAAGTAAATATTGCCAAAGAGATTGCTTTAATTGTTGCCATGAATGCGCAAGGTGAAACAGTGATTTACCCTCCTGCTGAAATGATTTTTGATCCTGTATATAATTTATTAGATTATCAAATTAGTCCAGCAAAATTAGAAGAGAAACAATTATGGAAAGCACAAGCTATTGCTAGAAAAGTTGTAACTGGTTTGAAAAGTCCCGGCTTGTTTGCAGTAGAATTATTTATAGATCATAAGGGAGATGTTTGGGTAAATGAAACAGCTCCAAGAGTGCATAATAGCGGGCATCATACTATTGAAGCAAATTATAGTAGTCAGTACGATATGCTTTGGAGAATCTTATTAGGTTTACCATTAGGCAATCCCAATGAAATTTTGCCTTCTGCTATTGTAAATTTAATTGGTGCTGAAGGTTTTAGTGGCAATGTTATTTACGAAGGATTAGATGAGGTATTAAAAATGGACAATGTATTTGTGCATTTATATGGCAAATTACAAACCAAGCCGGGTCGCAAAATGG
>CAWULX010000146.1:0-3626 GCA_963923775.1 uncultured bacterium | reverse complement strand
TTCTACCAAACCTCCAATTAATATAACAATCAATGCCATTATCAACATAGGGGTT
Source organism: uncultured bacterium (assembly GCA_963923775.1). Lineage (GTDB taxonomy): Bacteria > Bacteroidota > Bacteroidia > Chitinophagales > Chitinophagaceae > Sediminibacterium. The sequence goes on along the minus strand of CAWULX010000146.1, from coordinate 3,571 downwards.
GGCTTTCTTTCAATCCAACGATGCCAATGCTCCCCTTCATGTTTGGTATATGTTGATGCTAATGCAGGAGCTTGTGCGTCTTCATTAGCTACCAAATTCCCTTGACCAATGGTTTTGAATAGATTCACCATAGCTAAAACTGCACCTGCTAAATATAATACACCACCTATTGAGCGCATTGCATAGAATGGTCTCATATAAGTAACTGTTTCTAAAAACTGATACTTTAATTGACCACTTCCTGTAAAGTCTTTCCACATTTCTGCTTGTTGGAAACCTGCCCAATACATTGGAATAGCATAAAACAAAATTCCTAGTGTTGCTAACCAGAAATGTGCATTAGCCCATTTTTTAGAATACAAATCAGTTTTATAAATTCTTGGAATTAACCAATACAAAATACCAAAAGTCAACATACCATTCCAACCCAAACCACCTACATGCACATGTGCAATAATCCAGTCAGTAAAATGCGCCACTGCATTGATGCTTTTTAATGACAACATAGGACCTTCAAAAGTAGACATACCATATGCAGTCACTGCAACTACCATAAATTTCAAAATCACATCTTCTCTTACTTTATCCCAAGCTCCTCTTAATGTCAATAAGCCATTTATCATACCACCCCAACTTGGAAAGATTAACATAAAACTAAATACCACACCTAAACTTTGTGCCCAATTGGGTAATGCTGTATATAATAAATGGTGTGGACCAGCCCAGATATATAAAAATATCAATGCCCAAAAATGTATAATAGATAATTTATAAGAAAAAACTGGTCTATTGGCTGCCTTTGGCATAAAGTAATACATTAAACCTAAGTAAGGAGTGGTTAAAAAGAAAGCCACTGCATTATGACCATACCACCATTGCACTAAAGCATCTTGAACACCTGCATACCAACTATAACTTTTAAATAAAGAAATAGGTAATTCAAAAGAGTTAACTAAATGTAAAACTGCTACAGTTACAAATGTGGCTATATAAAACCAAACTGCAACATATAAATGACGCTCTCTTCTTTTAATGATCGTAGCAAACATGTTAAAACCAAACACCACCCATATTAAAGTAATGGCAATATCAATTGGCCATTCTAATTCTGCATACTCTTTGGCAGTTGAAAAACCTAATGGCAAGGTAATGGCCGCAGCAACAATAATTAATTGCCAACCCCAGAAATGTATTTTACTAAGTACATCACTAAACATACGCGTTTTTAATAAACGCTGTAAAGAGTAATATACTCCCATAAAAATACCATTACCCACAAATGCAAAAATCACCGCATTGGTGTGCAAGGGTCTAATTCTTCCAAAATTAAAATAAGGTTGTAGGTTTAGTACAGTAGGGAAAACCAATTGAAGGGCTACCCATAATCCAACGGTCATTCCTACTACACCCCATATAATGGTTGCAATGGCAAAGTTTCTTACCGTTTTATTATCATACTGAAAGCTTTCAACTTGCATAAGAAAGATTTATTGGTGATTGAATTTTTATTTTTTTGTTGTATTTATCTCGTCATCGAAAAGCATTCGAATTGATGGAGTATAGTCGTCATCCATCTGTCCATTTTTTACAGACCATAAAAATGCCGCTAAAAAAGCACCTGCCACCAATACACTCACTCCAATTAATAAAATGATCACTGACATAATTTAAGGTTGTCAAACAAAATTAAAAGGAGACCCTAAGGACATAAATGACCTCCGTCAAAGAAGATATGATTTATATCAGTTTTTAGAGAAAAGGCCTTTTGCAAATAGATAAGTGAATAAGGCAGAAAGTGAAACTATGGTTATAGAACTTATTGGCATTAAAATTGCAGCAATCATGGGAGATAATGCAGCCCTGGTAGCAAAATACATTCCAATAATATTGTATAAAATGGAAAGAATGAAAATAAGTATAATGACTAGCTTACCTTTCTTAGCATAATCAAGAAATTGAGCTAATTGTGGAATTTTAGTCCCTTCGATAATGGCGTCACTTGCAGGAGTGAATAAATGACTTTGATCTGTAACAGCGATACCAACATTAGCTTTTTTTAATGCCCCTGCATCGTTTAAACCATCCCCAACCATCATTACATTTTTCCCTTCGGATTGTAATTTTTCAATAAATGCCAATTTATCATCAGGCTGTTGTTCAAAAATCATAGGAATATCCTCCCCGAGCATTTGAGCTAATTGCATTTGTTCAGTGGATTTGTCACCACTCAACAAATACAAATGATATTTTTTACTCTTTAAATCTTGAAAAAGCTTAACCAAACCATTCCTATAAATATGGTTTATTTTAAATACACCTTTGAATTTTCCCTCTATAGAAATAGCGACCGAGGATCCTTTAATATCACTTGTTAATTGCACGCCTTGTAATGCCAGAAATTTAATAGAACCAATCAAGTACTCTTTGCCTTCAACAATAGCTCTTGTCCCTTTACCTAGATGATTTTGAATGGATTCAACCTTTGCGAATTGATCAATGCCAGTATAAAAATTTGCGATCAATTGACTTAATGGATGAAGCGACTCTCTAGTAATAGATTTAATGGCAATTTGATCTTTAACGGAAAGCTCCTCTCCCATAAACTCTATATGAGTGTCTTGATGGTTTGTCAGTGTTCCGGTTTTATCAAAAACAATAGTATCTATTTCTTCCATGGATTCAACAACAGAAGCATTCTTACAATATAATTTGGATCTACCCAGCCACCTTAACACATTACCATAAGTAAAAGTAACAGTTAGTAATAAAGAACATGGACAAGCCACAATTAAGACTGAAGTAATGGCTGGCAATATTTTAGAAGGATCAACCCACCACCAATACATTCCACTACCTAATGCAATCAACAATAATACCATAGTAAAATACTGACTCCATGGATGCACAAAAGATTGTATTTTGTTTTTTTCATTTTGTAAAGCAGGACTATTCCATAATTCTGTAATATAACTCTGTCCAACAGGTTTCACCACTTCTACTTCTATTGCTCTTCCCTTTTGAATTCCTCCTGCATATACCATCTGACCCAATGGTATCTCAACAGGAGCATGCTCCCCTGTGACAAAACTGTAATCAATTAAAGCACCTTCAGATAATAAAGTAGCGTCTGCTGGAATCATCTCATCTGTTCTTATTAATAATCTAGCTCCTTTTTGAATAGATGCCAATGGCTGATTCTCTTCTTTACCATTTACTAACTGAGTTGCAGCTAATGGGAAAAAAGAAGTATAATCTCTGTCGAATGAAAATGAATCATAAGATTTATCCTGGAACCACCTTCCGATTAACATAAAAAAAACAATACCTGACATGCTGTCTAAATAACCCGCTCCAGTATGTGTAATAATTTCATAGACACTTCTACTAAAAGTTACTATTATCGCTAATGCAATGGGAGCATCAATATTCAACCACTTTTGCCTTAACCCTGTATAGGCTGATATAAAAAATCCACTAGCACTGTAAAAGAGTACCGGTAATGATAAAAATAAATTAAGATAGATGAAGAAAGGTCTTAATCTGTCTCTTATACACATCTCCGAGCCCACGA
>CAWULX010000145.1:0-3663 GCA_963923775.1 uncultured bacterium | reverse complement strand
AATCACCAATAAAGGTTGCTTTATTGTGATATTTCTTTTTTCAATCATTTGATATAATATAGGTAATACAAATAAAGTTAGAAAAGTTGCGGTCAATAAACCCCCAATAACTACAGTAGCCAATGGCTTTTGCACTTCTGCCCCCGCACCTGCACTTAATGCCATTGGAATAAATCCAAGTGAAGCAACTGAAGCTGTAATTAAAATTGGTCTTAGTCTAGTCTTTGTGGCTCTTACAATAATTTCATGAATAGTATAATTAGTTTCATTTGCCAATTTGTTCATTTCGGTTAATAATACAATCCCATTTAATACTGCCACACCAAATAAGGCTATAAAACCAACTCCTGCAGAAATACTAAAAGGCATACCTCTTAACCAAAGTGCTAATACACCTCCAATAGCAGAAAATGGAATTGCAGAAAAAATTAGCAAACAATGTTTTAAATTATTGAAAGCAAAAAACAACATAACTAGAATTAATAATAAAGCTATTGGTACTGCAATTTGAAGTCTACTGACTGCATGTTCTAGATTTTCAAATTGACCGCCATATTTTACATAATAACCTGCAGGTAAATGAATCTGTGCCTGAACTTTATTTTGCAATTCGTTAACCACTGACTTTACATCCTTTCCCCTTACATTAAAGCCAACCACTATTCTTCTTGCTGCATCTTCTCTTTGAATCTGATATGGCCCTTCTTCTATCTTTACATCCGCTAATTCATATAAAGGAACTTGCTTGCCTGCACCAATACTCACCATTAGATTACCAATGCCTTGCCAATCCTTTTTTTGTGCTGCATTTAGTTTAACCACTAAATCAAATCTTTTATCTCCTTCAAAAACTTTTCCAGCAATACCTCCAGCATAGGCTGATTGAATAACTTGATTGACCTCTTGAATAGAACCACCATATCTTGCGATTGCCTCTCTATTATATTTGATTACAACTTGAGAGATACCTGTCACTGTTTCGATGTATAAGTCTTTAGCGCCGTCAACAGTCTTAATAATAGACCCCATTTGTGCTGCATATTTAGCAAGTGTATCTAAATTCTCTCCAAATATTTTACAAGAAACGTCCTGCCTGGACCCAGTCATCAATTCGTTAAATCTCATTTGAACAGGGAATTGAAAGCCAGTAGTTAAACCTGGAACATGTGCTATTACTTTGCTCATTGTGTCTGCCAATTGATCAAAGGTCTTAGCAGATACCCATTCTTTTTTATCTTTTAAAATAATCATCAAATCTGAAGCATCCATTGACATTGGGTCTGTGGGAATTTCTCCTGCACCTATTTTGGTAACAATTTTATCAATTTCAGGGAAATGGTCTAATAACTGTTTTGAAGCTTTTTGGGTAGCTCCTAAAGTAGATTTTAAAGATGAACCAGATAACATTCTAGTATCAACGGCAAAATCACCTTCTTCTAATTTAGGTATAAACTCTCCGCCTAAAGTGGTTAAAATATAAACTGCGACGATAAATGTTGTTATAGTGATAAGTAAAATTTTCTTAGGTATTAATAAGGCTTTTTCCAATAAGGGTTGATAGATATCCTCTAATCGCTGCATGTATTTATCTGTCAAAGATTCTTTCTGAACTCTATTTCTACTTAACACCCAAGCACTCATCATTGGTACATAAGTGACAGAAAGAATAAAAGCACCTATTAAAGCAAATGAAACGGTTTGTGCCATTGGCCCAAACATTTTGCCTTCAATACCTGACAAGGTTAATATAGGAAGGTATACGATCAGAATTATAATTTGACCAAATGCAGCAGCTCCCATCATTTTATTTGAAATATTACCCACCACCTCATTCATCTCAGTTTTATCAATCTTATTAATGTGTAAAGTAGATTTAGAAGGATGATAAAGTTGATGCAAAACTGCTTCTACAATGATCACTGCTCCATCTACCAGTAGGCCAAAATCTAGTGCCCCCAAGCTCATTAAATTTCCACTCACCCCAAATAAATGCATTAATATAAACGCAAATAACATAGATAACGGAATGACAGATGCTACGACTAATCCAGCTCTAAGATTACCTAAGAATAAGATTAACACAAAAATTACAATCAAAGCCCCTTCTAATAAATTCTTAACAACAGTGCTAATAGCATTATTCACCATTTTAGTTCTGTCTAAAAAAGGTTCTATAACCACCCCTTCAGGTAATGATTTTTCAATTGTAGCAATTTTTGCTTTTACATTTTCAATTACTGACTTACTATTTTCTCCTTTAAGCATCATTACTACTGCACCTGCTACTTCACCATCTGCATTATAAGCTGTTGCTCCAAATTTTGTTGCTTCACCAAATTTAACGGTGGCTAAATCTCTCACTAATAAAGGAATACCATTAGACATTGTTTTTACTGGAATCGCTCCAATACTTTCTAAAGAATTTACCATTCCTTCTGTCCTAATAAATAAAACCCCGTCACCATGTTCTATATAAGTTCCACCAGCATTTTGATTATTCTGATTTAAAGCAGCAAAAACATCATTAACTGATAAATTATAATTCTTCAACAATTCAGTATTAACAGCAACCTCATATTGCTTTACCGAACCTCCAAAACTGCTTACATCTGCAACTCCCGCTGTGCCTAATAATTGTTTACGAACAATCCAATCCTGAATTGTTCTTAATTCCGTTAAAGTATATTTATTTTCATACCCCTTTTTTGCCCTTACAACATATTGATACACTTCTCCCAAACCAGTGGTGAGTGGCCCTAATTCTGGTATGCCCATACCCTCTGGAATTTGTGATTTTACGGTAATTAATCTTTCAGATACCTGATTTCTTGCCCAATAAATATCTACTTTATCTTCAAATACTATGGTTACCAAACTCAATCCAAATCTGGAAAAGCTTCTTTGCTCAATGATACCTGGTATATTTCTAGTAGCCTGCTCAATGGGAACTGTGATTAAACGTTCTACATCTGGAGCTCCTGCACTTGGAGCAGAAGTTATAATCATTACCTGATTATTAGTAATATCAGGAACGGCATCAATAGGTAATTTAGAAATAGAATAAATACCTCCAACTAATAAAGCTAAAAATCCAAGTAGAACAATTAATCTATTCTTTATAGAAAATTGAATAATTTTATTTAACATAATTCTTACTTTTTCAAAATAATGAACACTACCTCCTTAAAAAAGAGATAAAAAATAAAAAAAAGTAATTATGCCTTGGGAGGTTGAAATATATTTTCGAGTGCATTAGATAAATGCTTCTCGTCATCGTATAGAATATAATTTTTTGTGAGTCTTGAAAGTACAATTGGTTGCACAGTTTGTTTTGGAACAAATAGACTGACAAAATTTAATAGTGAAATGGTTCTATTAGAAGATTTAAATGGTAATTGCATGTCTTGTTGGTAATCACTATCGTAGGTTTGATTAGTGAAGTAGTGCATGTCAATAAACTTAGAGAAACTTAAATCTTCATTATATTGCTTATGTGTCTTATAGTGTTCAATTAAGAATGGCACTTTAAGTAACTGATAGGCTTCTGTAGCGCCTAATAAATACAAAGAAATGAGCGATATCGTAATAAACTTCTTCAATCCTATAAAGGTAACTATTTTTTAGTGTTTTTGCGTTTGGGCAGCGCGTTAAAGAATAAATAAT
>CAWULX010000144.1:0-3683 GCA_963923775.1 uncultured bacterium | reverse complement strand
AGCTATTGCTCCACCTAATAATGCGCCCATCAATGCCATAATACCAGATAGTATTAAAAATATTTTTTGAATATCTGTTGGCTTGGCACCCATTGCTCCCAATACTTGAATATCTTTTTGTTTTTCTAAAACCAACATGGTCAAAGCACCAACCAAATTAAAAGAAGCCACCATCATAATCAAAGCTAAAATGGCAAAAATAATCCACTTCTCTAATTGCATTATTTTATATAAGTCGGCGTTTTGTTGGTACTTATTTTGAACAATAAAATTAGTTCCCAATATTTTTTTCATTTGATCAATCAACGCTTGCTCTTGGTTTTTGTCAATGGCACATTCAATGGCAGAGAATTGATTTTCATTTAAGTCAAATAAGTATTGTGCAAATAAATAATTGGTAAAAACATAGGACTCGTCAAATTCTTGCTGAACAGAAAATGCACCAGATTGGGTTGCGGTTAAATTATTGAGTTGACTAATCTGAGTAATAGACTTTCCAGATCTGTTTACGGCAAATAATTGAACTGTGTCTCCTAGCATACTCTGAAATAAACCTAGTTTACGTTCTACACCAATGCCTACAATTAATAAAGGGTGGTCTTTATAGCCAATAGCTGTTTGCCCTCTTTTTAAATAATTTTTTAAATGATTGATACTACCATAAGAAGTATCCACTCCTTTAAGGATGGCCACTGTTTGATAATCACCTTTTACTAATAATGCTTTATTCTCTACAACTTTACTTATTGCATGAACTCCTTCTAGATTTTTTAGAGAGTGATATTGTGTATCAGTCAATTCAAAAAATTTTCCTTTTGCAGGGCTTATTCTTATATCTGCATAAAAATCTGCGTATAAGCTTTTAACCACTTCTGAAAAGCCATTGGAAACACTCAATATGGTGATAAGCGCGGCAGTTCCAATTGCAATTGCGAAAACACTTACCCAAGCAATAATTTGAATTGCTTGAAAAGCATATTTGCCTCTAAAGTATCTCCATGCGAATAAAAAATGCACTTATAGGTTTTTAAAAATCTCTTCCATTTTAAACACATAATCTAATGTGTCGTCTAGGTAAAAATGTAAAACAGGAATTCTTCTTAATTGATGTTTCATGGCATCTCCTAAGAGTTTCTTTATCTCCCAAGCCTGGGCTTGAATTTTCTTAAAACATGCAGCTTGGTCAGTTACCTGAAACAAGCTAAGGTATATTCTGGCTTCTAATAAGTCAGGAGTCACTTTTACAGAGGAGATGGATACCATGCCCCCGTCTATTATGGTTAGACCTAATTTTAGAAATATGTCATTCAAAGTAGCCTGAATAGCACCTGCTACTTGTTTTTGTCTTTTGCCTTCTTCCATAATCAAAATCGTTGATTCGCTGTAAAATTAGTTACTTTGCTGATTATTCTGAGGAATAGTTTATTTATGAAGAAATTTATTAGAATCATTAGTTATATCAAGGAATATAAAGCCTACATGGGCCTATATACCTTTTTTATCTCTTTGTCGATTATTTTTAGCTTATTCTCATTAAGCATGCTGATCCCTTTTATGGATTTAATTTTTGGGAGTGATGAGCTATCGGGAGTGGTTAAAACCACTACAGGTGCTGGCAGTTTTAAAGACGTTATTTATCATTTTTTGCAAATCACCATTGCTCAATTTGGAAAGGTTCAAGCATTGGGTTGGATTTGCTTGGGTATCATTACTGCTGTATTACTAAAAAATTTGTTCTTATATCTTTCTTGGTATTTTTTAGCACCCATTAGAAATGCAGTTACCAGAAAATATTCCAAATTATTATACGATAAGATTTTACAATTACCGATAGGTTATTTTACAGAACAAAGAAAGGGAGATATTTTAAGTAGATCATCTAATGATATTGCAGAATTAGAAAACTCTATTATTGGTGCATTAGAAGGAATGATTAAAGAGCCTTTGAATATCATTGGTATAATTATTGTTTTGTTTGCGATTAGTGTGAAGCTTACTTTGTTTGTATTTATTTTATTACCACTAGCGGGATTTGTAGTGGGAAGAATTGGTAGAAGTTTGAAAAAGCAAACCAATAAAGCACAAATAAAATGGGGAGAAATTATGAGTCAGATGGAAGAGACCCTGTCTGGCTTAAGAATTATCAAAGCATTTAATGCTGAAAAAAGAGTGAAGAAAAGTTTTTATGGACTGATTGATGAAATCTTTTTAATTAAAAATAAAATCTTGTATAAAAGAGATTTAGCATCTCCTCTATCTGAATCATTGGGTGTGATTATTTTATGTTGTGTACTTTGGTTTGGTGGCAAGTTGGTTTTAAATGGAGAAATTTTATCAGGAAGTTCTTTTATAGGATATGTGGCCTTGTTTTCTCAAATCATTAATCCTTCCAAAGCTTTATCACAAGCAGTATATAATGTGAATAGAGGTATTGCAACCTTGGATCGTTTAAATGAAATTTTAGAAGCACCAGTAGTGGTTGAAGAAGCTAAGAATCCAATAGAATTAAATGGGTTTAATCAATCTATAGAATTCAAAGATGTGCAGTTTGCTTATAATGACATTACTATTTTAAATCAAATTAATCTGCATATTCAAAAAGGCAAAACCATTGCTCTAGTGGGTTCTTCTGGTGCAGGTAAAAGCACTTTGGCAGATTTGGTTCCAAGATTTCATGATGTGACTGCAGGAGAGTTGTTGATTGACGGAAAGAATATTAAGAACTATAGTTTAGCTAGCTTAAGACACCATATTAGTATTGTTACTCAAGAGCCTATTTTATTTAATGATACAATTGCTGCAAATATTGCTTTAGGAAAGCCAGATGCAACCTTAGAAGAAATCAAAGAAGCTGCAAAAATTGCCAATGCCTATGATTTTATCACAAAGAAAGAGCAGGGCTTTGATACCATGATAGGTGATAGGGGAAGTAAGTTAAGTGGTGGAGAGCGTCAGCGTTTAACGATTGCCAGAGCAGTATTGAAAAATCCACCCATTTTAATTTTGGATGAAGCCACTTCAGCATTAGATACAGAGAGTGAGAAATTAGTACAAGATGCCATTAATAATATGATGCAACATAGAACTTCAATTGTTATTGCACATAGATTGTCAACCATCAGACACGCGGACGAAATTATTGTTTTACAAAAAGGCAATATTGTAGAGCGCGGCAACCACGATGAATTAATCGTGCAAAATGGATATTATAAAAAGCTCATTGAAATGCAAGAAGTGCGATCCTAATAATCCCCAAGAGTTTCTTCTAATTGAGTTAATGCATTGGCTAATTGCTCATCGTTAGGTGCGATACCATGCCACTCATGTCCTGTCTCCATAAAGTCTACACCCTTACCCATGGTCGTCTTCATTAAGATTACTACTGGCTTTCCTTTACCAGTTAAGCCTTTAGCTTTTTCTAATGTAGTAACAATCTCATCCATATTATGACCATCCATATGCAATACTGTCCAATGGAAGGCTTTGAATTTCTCTTCTAAATTATCTAGGTTTAACACTTTACTTAATGGACCATCAATTTGTTGTCCGTTTACATCCACAGTAGCAATATAGTTATCTACTTTGTTATGAGCAGCAAACATAATGGCTTCCCAGTTTTGACCTTCTTGTAATTCTCCATCTCCATGCAAAGAGTATACAATTCTATTGTCACCATTGTATTT
>CAWULX010000143.1:0-3688 GCA_963923775.1 uncultured bacterium | reverse complement strand
AACGATCGCTTAGATTTCACTGGTGTTGTATTAACTAAGTTAGATGGAGATACAAGAGGTGGTGCTGCATTATCCATAAAGTACACTGTAAATAAACCAATCAAGTTTTTGAGCAGTGGAGAGAAGATGGACACTTTGGATATTTTTTATCCAGAGAGAATGGCACAGCGTATTTTAGGAATGGGTGATATCACTTCACTGGTAGAAAAAGCGCAAGCACAATTTGATGAAGCGGAAGCTAAAAAATTAGAAAAGAAAATCAGAAAAAATCAATTTGATTTTGAAGATTTTTTAACCCAAATTCAGCAGATTAAAAAAATGGGTAATCTAAAAGATTTGATGGGAATGATTCCTGGAATGGGTAAGAGTTTAAAAGATGTAGATATTAAAGACGATGCCTTTAAAGGTGTGGAAGCTATTATACAATCCATGACTTTAATTGAGAGAAGAAATCCAGATGTATTATCTCCCAGTAGAAAGGCAAGAATTGCTAAAGGTGCTGGTAAAAACATTAGTGAGATCAATGCTTTTATCAAGCAATTTGATCAAATGAAACAGATGATGAAGATGATGAATGGCCAGATGCCTGGGGCTGGAATGGGTGGAAGAATGCCTGGATTAAGGAGATAAATTTCGTAACTGATTGATTTTCAGTATAAAATTTAGCAAATCAAATTGGGTATTCTTGTATAATTAGCTTGATTACCTTACCTTTGCACCGATTAACCCTATTTGTTAACGCCTATAAATTTCTATTTAAAATGGCAGTAAAAATGAGACTACAGCGTCATGGTAGTAAGAAAAGACCATTCTACTTTATCGTAGTGGCAGACGGACGCGCACCAAGAGATGGTAAATTCATCCAAAAAATCGGTACTTACAATCCTTTAACTGTTCCAGCAACTATCCAATTGGATCGTCAAGTTGCTTTAGAGTGGTTAAATAAAGGAGCACAACCTACTGATACAGTTCACAGAATTTTATCATTCAAAGGAGTATTGTATTTAAAACACTTATTAAGAGGTGTTAAGTTAGGTTTATTTGATGAAGCAACTGCAATGGCTAAGTTCCAAACTTGGTATGCAGAGCACGAAGCAAATATTGCTAGCAAATCAGAAGCACACAAGAAAGCACAAGCTGCTAAAAAAGTGTATGTTCCTGTAGTAAAGAAAGTTGCTGAGCCAGTGGCTGAAGCACCTGCTGAAGTAGTAGCTGAAGAAGCTGCTCCAGAAGCAGCTGCTGAGGAAACACCAGCTGCAGAATAATTTTCTTACACAGATTAAAATAGCTTTAAAACCCTGGCTTCTTTTTGAAGCTGGGGTTTTTTATGGAATTGATTTGACTTAAATTTGCGTATGAAAGATTTGATCCATATTGGCAAAATTGTTGCACCACATGGAATCACTGGACAAGTGATTATAGAACATGCATTGGGTAAATCCATTTCTTTCAAAGGAGTAGAAGTTTTATTTGTAGAGCAAACCAAGAATAGTTTTATTCCTTACTTCATACAATCAGCCTCTGCCAAAACGGATACATTAACGCATGTACATTTTGAGGGTATGAAAACAAGAGAGGCAACTTCAATTCTTGTATCTAAGAAAGTGTGGGTGCCACAAGAAGACTTTCAAAAATTAGTAGAGAAAAATGCACCTTTGGCTTTATTAGGTTTTATGGTACAAGAAGCAGGTAAGCCATTAGGTGTTATTAAAGAAGTCATCGAACAACCACATCAATTATTAGTAACCATTGATTATAATGGTCAGGAAGCATATATCCCATTACATGAAGAGACGCTTAAAGCAGTGAATCATGCAAAAAAGCTGGTTACTGTTGAATTGCCTGAGGGTTTATTAGATTTATATTCCGAATAGGTTTTTGTATATTTAAATTCTAAACTATTGCTTTATGAAAAAAATTTTTCTTTTTCTTTTAATTGCTTGTATTCAATTAAACATATCTGCCCAAAAAACATTTATTCAATGCGGTAAATTGGTTGACTCCAAAACGGCTAAATTATTGACAACAAAAACCATCGTTGTAGAAGGTAATAAAATAGTAGAAGTATTAGATGGTTTTATAAATGGTAGTGCTTCAGACAAAACAGTTGATTTAAAAAATAGTACTGTTATGCCAGGTTTAATGGATATGCACGTGCATTTGGAACAAGAAACCAGCCCAACTAGATATATGGAAGGCTTTACTTCAAACGATGCAGATGTTGCTTATGGTGCTCTTCGTTTTGCAGAACGAAATTTAATGGCAGGTTTTACAAGTGTTAGAGATTTAGGTGGTTCTGGAGTAAATATTGCTTTAAGAAAAGCCATTCAAAAAGGGTATGTTGTTGGACCAAGAATATATACTGCAGGAAAATCTATTGCTACAACAGGTGGCCATGCGGATCCTACCAATAATTATAGAAAAGATTTAATGGGTGATCCAGGGCCAAAAGAAGGAGTGATCAATGGTCCTGAAGATGCCTATAAAGCAGTAAGACAAAGATATAAAGAGGGAAGTGATGTAATTAAAATTACAGCAAGTGGAGGTGTCTTAAGTATGTCTGCCAATGGAGAAAATCCTCAGTTTACTGAAGAAGAAGTAAAAGCTATTGTAAGCGCTGCAAAAGATTATGGATTTAAAGTAGCTGCACATTGTCATGGTGTAGAAGCCATGAAGAGAGCGATTCGTGGTGGGGTAAGTTCTATAGAACATGGCACCATGATGGATGAATCTGTTTTTCCTTTAATGAAAGAATATGGCACTTATTTAGTCCCAACAATTATTGCTGGAAGATCTTCTGCAGATTCTGCAAAAATTCCAGGATACTATCCTGCAATGGTTACTAAAAAGGCTTTAGAAATTGGACCAAGAGTGCAAGCAACTTTTGCTAAAGCATATAAAGCAGGTGTAAAAATTGCTTTTGGAACAGATGCGGGTGTTTTCTCTCATGGAAAGAACTGGATAGAGTTTGTGTATATGACAGAAGCTGGCATGCCCATCTTGGAAGCTATTCAGGCAGCTACTTGGAATGCAGCTGATTTAATGGGTACACAAAATATTTTAGGAAGTATAGAGGCCAATAAATTAGCAGACATTGTTGCAGTCAATGGAGATCCTACCAAGGATGTTAAAGTAATGGGTCAGGTAAATTTTGTGATGAAAGACGGAGTGGTATATAAAAACAATAAATAGAAAATTAAGCATTCCATTTATCCAACTGCTTTAAACAAGCAGTTAAATCTTTTGGCAAAGGGGCTTCCAAGTGAAGCCTCTTTCCTTTATAATTAAAGGCTACACTAAAAGCGTGCAATGCTTGTCTTGCTAGCAAGGGTCTTTCTTCTTCTGCTTCTTTTGCTAGTTTAAAATTTTTCTTTTTAATACTAGAAAGTAATAATTTTTCTCCGGTACCATATAACTCATCAGCCACCATGGGATGTCCAATATGTTTTGCATGTACTCTAATTTGATGCGTTCTTCCAGTATGAATCTGAAAAGACACCCAGGCAAATCTTTTATAAAATTTTAAAACAGTATATGTAGTTAGCGCATTTTTTCCTTTTGCATGCGTAATCATCATGCCTTTTTTCACTGTGTGCTCCATAATGGGAACATCAATGGAGCCTTCTGTAGGCGGGTTGCCCATTACTAATCCCAGGTATTTTTTTTCGATATCTCTACCTTCAAATAA
>CAWULX010000142.1:0-3699 GCA_963923775.1 uncultured bacterium | reverse complement strand
CCCTCAGCAACCTTACCTTCTACCTCACTTACCAAATGAATCACATGACTATAATAATGAACTTGTCTATATTCTTTCACTCTCACTTCTGTACACACTCTACTCAAATCATTTCTAGCCAAATCTACCAGCATTACATGTTCTGCATTTTCTTTTGGATCATCTAATAATTTTTGTGTCATTGCTGCATCCACTGTTTCATCTCCAGATCTCTTAAAAGTACCTGCAATGGGATGTACCACCGCTTTGCCATTATTGATAATTATCTGAGCCTCAGGAGAAGACCCCATTAATTTGTAATCTCCATAATCAAAGAAAAATAAATAAGGAGAAGGATTGATATTTCTTAAAGACCTATACACATTAAATTCGTCTCCTTGAAAGGATTGTTGAAACCTTCTACTTAATACAATTTGAAAAACATCTCCTCTCATACAATGTTGAATACCTTTCTTTACAGCTTCTCTATATTGATCATCTGTTTGATTTGAACTTTCTTTACCCACTAGAGAAAAAGGATATTGAGGAACGTCTTTACTTTTGATAAAACCAATTAATGCCACTAATTCTGATTCAACTCCCTCCAATTTGTTCTCGCATATATATAATTCATCTTTAAAATGATTAAAAGCAATTACATATTGATACAATCTATAACGCATCAATGGAATAATTGTCCCTTCTTCTTTAAATTCAATGGTATCAAAAAATGGAATAGCATCATAAGCGGTGTAACCATATAAACCTTGGGCAAATTTGGCTTCCTTGTTATCACTGGTCATTACATACTCCTGCATATAAGCCCATAATCTATCTGGAGCAGCTTGCACTTCTTTAATAGTTTCTTTAATGGGTTCTTGATTGGGATACTTGTATTCAATCTCATTCATCGAAGAGATTTCAATTCCACCAATAGCATTAACTCCTATAAAAGAAAAACTGTTTTCTGAAGCATGCGAATCGGTACTTTCTAATAAAACAGTATCTCTAAATCTATCTCTCAATCTTAAATAAATGCCCACTGGCGTATAGGTATCTGCCAATAGTTTAGTCACTTCAGTATGTATATTCATTTTTTTCATTCGCTTTCAATTTCATCAAAAAATAAACCCCGACATAGCTGTCGGGGTTTATGTATATCTTGACAATAATGGCTATGTCATTACAATACCCCAACGGAGTTTGTATGCCACCACCAAAAATTGTTTATTGTTTTCATTGTAGAGCAAATTTACTCTTTTTATGCTTTATATGCCAAAAAAATTGAAAAAATACTTAGAAAAGTACCCTTACCTACCAAATGTTAGCACTATAAGACCCCTTTTGTACTAGGCAATGCATCACTGTAAGGGTTTCGCTTCACGGCCATTTTGATGGCTTTGGCAAATGCCTTAAAAATCGCCTCAATTTTATGATGTTCATTTTCACCTTGGCAACTAATATTAACATTGGCTTTAGCAGCATCACTAAAAGATTTAAAGAAATGGAAGAACATTTCTGTAGGCATTTCTCCAATTTTTTCTCTTTTAAAACTAGCATCCCAAACTAGCCAATTTCTACCTCCAAAATCAATTAATACTTTTGCTTCAGCTTCATCCATCGGTAATGCAAAGCCATATCTCTCCATTCCTCTTTTATCTATCAACCCTTTAGCAAAAGCTTCTCCTAATGCAATACCCACATCTTCAATAGTATGATGCTCATCAATATGTAAATCACCTTCACAATGAATATTTAAATCCATTCCTCCATGTCTAGCAATCTGATCTAACATATGATCAAAAAATCCAAGACCTGTATGAATTTGTGCATTCCCGTTACCATCCAAATTCAATTCAATTCGAATTTTAGTTTCTTTGGTATTTCTTTCGTGTACCAATTTTCTCAAGCCTAATTTTAAGAAGCTATAAATAGTATTCCAATTATCTGTCTCTAAAGCAATAAAAGGTCTTAGCTCTTTTTCTTGATCCGGAGTTAATTCGTGCAAAGGAGATTTTAAATAAATGGCTTTACAACCTATATTTTTAGCCAATGCAATATCAGACCACCTATCTCCAATCACATAAGAATTAGCAATATCATATGCGTCATTATTCAGCAAAGCTGTTAACATGCCGGTGCCAGGTTTTCTGGTAGGCAAATTATCTTTTGCAAAACTTTTATCAATAAAAACTTCATCAAATACAAAACCCTCCGCTTCCAAAGTTCTTAGCATCAAAGATTGATAAGGTTCAAATTGATTCAATGGATATGATGCTGTCCCTAATCCGTCCTGGTTAGTCACCATTACTTTATAATATCCAAAATCTTCGCCAATTTTTTTCAAATTTGAAATCGCCCCTTTAACAAAATTTGTTTTGTCGATACTATCAATTTGAAAATCATTCGCAGGTTCTTCCAAGATTACCCCGTCTCTATCTATAAAAAGGATCGGTTTCATTAATTATTTCTTTTTTACTTTTTGCACTTGCGCAGTAGTTACTTTAGCTGCTTTATTAGACCAACTATTTCTAATATAAGATAATACATCAGCAATATCTGCATCTTTTAAATCTGGATTTGCGGTCATGGCATTGCTGTAATAAAATCCATCTAAAGCCACTCGATCATTATACCCATAACGAATAATTTTCACCATTCTAGCAATATCATTACCCACCACATTAGTTGCACCATCTAAAGGAGCATTCATATTGGGTACCCCTCCTCCATCTGCTTGATGACAAACCAAGCATCTAGTTTCATATACTTTTTTACCATTGGCCATATTTTGTGCAAACAATGTAGAGCCAGAAAAAATCATCAACAACAAAAAGAAGATTTTACAAATATTTTTCATGGTTATTTATTGAAACTAATTTTAAATATCGCTCCTTTGTTGTCATCACACACATATAAAGAACCATCTGGACCTTCTGCTAAACCACAAGGTCTTGCTTTAGCTAATCTTGGATTGGTTACAATATCTGTACCTGCAAATCCATTAGCAAAAATTTCCCAATCACCAGATGGCTTACCATTTTTGAAAGGCACAAATGCTACAAAATAGCCTTCTTGTGGCAATGGCGCTCTATTCCAAGAACCATGGAATGCAATAAATGCACCTTGTTGATATTTTTCGGGAAATTGATTTCCCTTATAAAACAATAAAGACATAGGAGCCATATGTGCTGGGAAAGCCACAATTGGACTTAATGCATTAGGTGCACCTTCTTTTTTACCATCACCGCCGTATTCAGGAGATAATATTTTTTTCTTTTGATAAGGATCGTAATATACATAAGGCCAACCACAATCATCCCCTTCTTTCACTTCATACATGGTTTCAGCAGGCAATTCGGCATTTTGATTATCACTAAAATATTGAGGATAGAAAGAATTTAATTGATCTCTCCCATGCTGTGTAACAAATAAACTATTGGTTTTAGTATTCCAATCCAAACCAATTACATTTCTTAATCCAGTAGCATAACGCTTACCATCGCCATACACTTGATTTTCTTTTTGTCCATCAAATTTCCAGATACCCCCAGCAGAATCTAGAATTGGGCAAGGCATCATACCTTTTGAACCCGGATTTCTATCTTTTTCTTGACAAGCATTTGAATAAGCGCCAATATTCACATAGATATTACCTTGTGGATCTAAAGTAATTGATTTAGAAGAATGTTGTCTTCTATCAATCAAATCTTTTACAAT
>CAWULX010000141.1:0-3708 GCA_963923775.1 uncultured bacterium | reverse complement strand
AGAGATTATATTATGTATCAGATGACCCTGCTGGTTTTGGGGGTACAGATATATACTTTGTTGACCAAAATGAAGATGGCTCATGGAAAAATACTGTGAATTTAGGTCAGGATATTAATACTGCCGCCAATGAATTGTTCCCTACTTTTTATGAAGGAAATTTATATTTAAGTTCAAATGGTCATCCCGGACTTGGAGGATTAGATATTTACAGATTGACTAGAGATAATAAAGGTTTGGTTTCCTTGAAAAATATGGGATATCCAATTAATAGTAATAAAGATGATTTTGCTTTCAATATAAAAGGGGAGAAAGGTTTTATTAGTTCAAATAGATATGGCTCAGATGATATTATTGCTTTTGATCATATTATTTCTTTAATTAAGATGAGGGGTAAAGTGTTAGTAGACAGTAATTGTATTGCTGGCAAAATTGTTTATTTACAACAACTTAATGAACAAGGAAAATTAGTAACAATTGATAGTACTATAGTAGATGAGCAATGTTTTTACGAATTTTCGGTAAGGCCAAATCAGACCTACACTATAATGGCGTATAATATGGAAGGGGATGAGTTTAAACAAACAATCAATACAGAGGGGTATGTAAAAACGAGTGATACCTATTTAAAAGAAGCTAGTTTAATGAATATTCCTTTACCTGATAAAGAAAAACAAATAGCAAAATTGGCTAAAGAAGCTGAATTAGCTAAAATGACCAAGACTTTCAGATTAACGATTGACTCTTTAAAAACCATTGCTAAAGATTATGTTGAATTACATCATCCTTTTAATCAGGTATATATTATTGAAAATGACTTGGCTGATTACTATAAAATCATAGAAATGGTAAAGAGAATACATAATAAAAAGATTGTTATTGTTTCTGCAGCAGACTGTAATGGTAGTTTAGACTATAATGAAGATTTATCAGCAAGAAGAGCCAATAGAATTTATAGAACACTTTCTAAGCTTTCTGATAATGAAGTAATAATTAAAAATGTAGGAGAGAGAGAGTTATTAAAAGCTTGTGATGACCTTAAAAAGAGTATAGATGAACAAGTAGTGAATAGATATAGTTATGTTTTTATTCTTGATAAAAAATAATTTAATATGAAAATGATAAGAAATATAAATGAAGCTAATTTACTCAGTACTTTAGGTCAAAGAGAAACTCAAATTTTTGAAATGTTATCTGAAGGTAAAAAAACTAGTCAGATAGCAGAAACATTATCGCTAAAGCCTAATACTGTTTCTACAATTAAAAAAGTAATATATCGAAAGCTAAAAGTTAGTAATTCTTTAGATTTTTTTAAATTTGTACTTGAGAATAAAGTGAAAGCTTAAAATGCAAAGAATTATTACTCTATTGATATGTTTAATTATGCCTTTAATAGGTTTAAAAGCTCAATTCCAAGTTAAAATTAAAGCAACAAATACAATTGATAGTATTGCTTATTTGAGAGCTAGTATTTTTGACGATAAAAATTATATTCCCAAGGATACGATTCAATTAAAAAAGGGTATTGCAGTTGTAAAAAATGATAAATCTGTTTTTGGTGGTATTTATTACTTATATTTTCCCAGCTCTAAACAGAAAATTAGTTTTATTGCAGAAAATAAAGACACCATTAATCTGACAATTAATGGGCCAGATTATATCAATAACTCAACTATTAATGGCCTTAAAAACAAGTTATTCCTACAATATCAACAAATAGAAAAATCACTTTCTTTCATTGATTCAAATTATGCTAAAGAGATTACTTCAGGAAAAAAAATTGGTTTAACACAAAAAGCAGCATATTTCAAGATAAAAACAGATTCTTTAACAGGTTTTAGGTCTAATGCTTTAAAGATGTTTAAGCCCAATGATGTTTTGTATATTCATTTTGATGCATTGAATAAATTAGATGCTTCTGTTCCTAATAAAAAGAATTTTGAAGCTAGACAAAAATTTATCAATCAATTTGACTTAAATACACCTAGATTATTTTTTACCCCCAATATGAAGAGTATTTTAATGGAGTACTTTTCATATTATCCATTACAGGCAGATTCGATGGTTAAAGGGGTTGATACTATAATGTTGAAAGTGATGTGTACTAATAAGGCGTATAGTTTTGTGTTTAATTATATAGCTAAATTGATGAAGAATAGAGAAATTCAAAATAATACTGAAGGATATGCCTATTTGTTGAATAAATATATCAAAGAAGGGAAATGTACTTTTTTAGATGCTAAACAAAAAGATTTGCTTTTACAGGAATTAACCCAAATTCAATTTCAAAAATTAAAAGACACTTGTTTAAATGTGATTTTGCCAGATACAGCAGGTATACAAAAAGATTTACATCAGTTTGCTAAAAACTTCAATTATACTCTTATCGTATTTTATGATCCAAGTTGTGACCATTGTAAGGCTGAACTTCCCAAAATGGATAGCACCATTGCTGTTTTGGAACAACAATTATTGGTTAAAATAGGTAAATATGCCATTTGTAATGCACCTGGAGCTTCTAAAAAAGAATGGTTTGATTTTATTAATGATTATCATTTAGTAAAAAGTTATGCCCATGTTCAACTGGGAAATGATTTGCCTATTAGAAAGGCCTATGATGCATTTTCCAACCCTTTATTTTACTTAGTTGATAGGGATGGAATTTTACTAGCTAAGAAAACCAGTCCAAGTAACCTTAGAAAAGAGTTAATTAAGGCTTTTGAGCATTTTAAATAGGTATATTTTATTATTATTTAGTAAATTTGAAAGAACAATAATTTAAATTATGAAAAGAATATTTTTTGCAGCTATTGTAATGATTAGCGCCATTCAATTGAATGCGCAAACTCCTCAGACTGATATTACTAAAGTATTAAAATTTACCAATGACAATTATAATATGGGCACCATCGCTTATGGTAAACCTACTGAGTTTAATGTAGATATTGAAAATATTAGTGCTACGCCTATTACATTAGAAAATGTAATGGTTGGATGTGGATGTACTACACCAAAATATACAAAAGGTGCAGTGATTGCACCTGGAGCACATGCTATCGTTACTTTAGGTTTTAATGGTTCTGCTGTAGGTAATTTTTCTAAAAATGCTACTTTATTTTTTAGTGGTAATATAGTGAAGCAGGTTAGTTTTTATGGAGTGGGAGCTCAATAAAAACTAAATATATTGTATAAAAAAGGGTTCATTATTTTGAACCCTTTTTTATTTGCATATAGTTAATAGTCATTACTACTAAAATAATCACTAGCCCAAAGAATTCTCTGGATTCTTCAACCCAAGGGGTTTCTGCTTTCATTGTATTTGCAATACTAGTAGCATTATGAAACTTGATCCAATCTATCACGCCATTTTCGTCAAACATTTTATAAATAGCATAGGGTACAAAACCAATGAATCCGATGGGGTATAAAATTTTATTAACTGTTTGTTTTCTGGCTGCTTGCAAACATAAATAGGTTGGATATAAATAAATTGGAATCCATAATATTGGATCTGGATCGTTGTATTGCAAAGCTGCAAATACAAGGAAGATGAAGGTAAAAGTGTAGTTGAAGATTTTCATGAGGTAAATGTAAGGATTTTGGATGGTTGCTTCGCAACTTCCTCACGCATTGGTCGTACCCAAAGCCTTTCGGATTAGCTCGGATTTCATCCTCGCTTTTCCTCACGCATTGGTCGTACCCAAAGCC
>CAWULX010000140.1:0-3725 GCA_963923775.1 uncultured bacterium | reverse complement strand
AACAAACTAATACTATTACCCCTGTTAATATCTTAATATCTTATTTATTCACACAGAATTTAATTATAATTTATATATTTTTTTAAATCTCATTATATCGCTTAAATCCAATAATAATAAGGATTTGGTCTTTTTTAAAACAAACAAATATTACAACTAATTAGTTTAGTAATTAAAAAGTGAACAGTTTATCAACTGTTAATTAACGGTATTAATTTGGTTAATTTTTAACCAGTTTTCAGTTTAATAATAATTTTATCTAAACTTATTCTATTTCAATTCACATTTTTTAACACTAAAAATGGGGTTATCAACGATTTTTTAATTTATCCACGGACCCCTTGTGTATTTTAAAATACGGCTTCTAATATCAAATACTAAATAGAATACATTAAATTTGCCATCCTATAATTATAGTATATGTCAATTATTCAGAACATTAGAGAAAGAGGTACTTGGATTATTTTTGGAATTATTGCTATTGCATTAATAGCATTTATTTTACAAGATGGTATTGGTAGAAATAAAAGCAGAGGTAATATCTCAACAATCGCAACAGTTAATGGAGATCCAATTGATAAATTAGCTTTTGATGAAAAAGTTGATTTACAAGTTCAAAATTATGCATCACAAGGTGTTAAAAGAGAACAAGTTATTGGATACCAATTTAATCAAGAGGTTGACGCTTTATTATATAAACAAGAAATAGCTAAACTAGGTTTAACAGTAGGCACTAAAGAAATTTCAGACGTTTTATTTGGAAACGAATCTCCATTTAAAAATGAATTTACAGATAGAACCACTGGAGAATTTAAAGTTAATGATGCTAAGAATGCAATTGCTCAATTAAAAAAGAGTAAGAATGTTGAACAAATCAAACAATTGGAAAAATTTTATATCGAGCCTTCTATTGAAAATAGAGTTAGAAGTAAATATCAATCATTATTAATAAAAGGGATACAATTACCTAAATGGTTGGCAGATAAATCTATCGCAGAAGCCAATAGTATTGCTAGTATTTCATATGTTGGTGTTTCTTATAATAGTGTATCAGATAGTGCCGTTAAGGTAAGCAACGAAGACATTGCTGCTTATATTAAAGATCATGCTCCTGCGTATCAAAACGAAGAAGCTTCTAGAAGTATTAGTTATGTTGGTTTTAGCGCCGCTCCTTCTACTGCTGATTCTGTTGCAATTTTAAATCAATTGATTGCTTTAAAAGAAGAATTTAAATCAACAAACAACGAAGCGTCTTTTTTAAACAAAGCCGGAACAGATATCCCTTATTATAATTCTTTCGTAAGTAAGAAAACCCTACAAATACCAAATAAGGATTCAGTATTAGCGGTGGGCGTTGGTAACACTTTTGGTCCTTATATAGATGGTAAAAACTTTACTATTGCTAAGGTAGTTGGCGTTAAGTCTTGGCCAGACAGCGCAAGCGTTAGGCATATTTTAATTGCAACAGTTAATCCTCAAAATGGACAACAGGTTAGAGACGATAGTACTGCCAAGAAATTAATTGATAGTATTAAAAATGCTATTGCTGGTGGTGTAAGCTTTGAATCAATGGTTGATAAATATTCAGATGATGGTGGTTCAAAAGCAAATGGTGGTAAATATGAAATGTTTCCACAAGCACAAATGGCACCCGCTTTCAACGATTTTTCTTTTGATAATACGGTTGGCACAAAGGGTGTAGTTAAAACTGAATTTGGTTACCACTATATAGAAGTACTTAAACAAACCCCAAGAGGCCCGGCTTATAAAATAGCCTACTTATCTAAAGCGGTTTTACCAAGTAACGAAACTTTAAATGCTGCCGCTACTGCTGCTGCACAATTTGCTTCAAATGCAAAAGACCCCAAAGCCTTTACCGCTGCAGCTGTGAAAGAGAAGAAGGAGGTTTTCCCCGCTGCCAACATCAAAGCAAATGATAACGAAATTCCAGGAATTGGAGAATCAAGAACGCTAGTTCGCTGGGTTTTTGAAAGCGATATGAATGATGTTTCCGAACCCATTGAAGTGGGCGATAATTATATTGTTGCTTTAATTAACGCCGAAGAAAAGAAAGGATTAATGAGTGTTGAAGCTGCTAAACCTACAGTTGAGAATATTATTAAAGATCAAAAGAAAGCAGAAATCATTAAGAAGACATTCAAGGGAAATAGTTTAGATGCCTATGCGGCAGCTGGAAAAGTTTCTATAGCTAGGGCAGATAGTATCAATTTTAATTACTCAATGGTTCCTGGTTTAGGTAACGAACCAAAAATCGTAGGGGCTGCTTTCAATAAATCTTTATTGAATAAAGTAAGTGAGCCTTTTGCGGGTAATTCTGGAGTGTTTGTAATTTCTGTAAATAATATTGGTGCTGTTCAATCTCAACAAGATCCAACATTATTTAAAGACGAATTGTTAAATAGAACCAGATCCATATTCTTTAGATCTTCAGTAGGTTTACGAAAAGCTGCGAAAATCGAAGACAATCGTTTTAAGGTTTATTAGAATTTTCTATTATAGTAAAGACCCTCTTAGTGGAGGGTCTTTTTTTGTGCGCTATTCTGCCTAATTTTGTAACATGCCAACACCCATTATAAATAAGGTTGCAGAAAGCGGTTTAATAAGTTTAGACCTCACACAACTCGTGGATAATACACCCATTGTTTTATTTGATATAAAACAGTATTTATTTATGGAGTTAATTTTAAAAGAAAAGGATTTTAGGGCCGCTTTATTAGCAGAAGACTTGACTATTTATCAAGATAAAATAGTTGGTATTTATTGTAGCGTAGATGTGATTATTCCTATGTGGGCAAACATGCTAATTGCATCAGCTTTACAACCTTTTGCAAAAGCAATATATTTTGGTGACGAAAATAGGGTTCGAGAACAATTATTATTAGAAGCCATAGCTTCAATCAACGGTGCAGATTATTTGGATCAAAGAGTTGTTGTAAAGGGTTGTGGTGAATCGCCAATTAGTGAATCTGCTTATGTAGCTATTACAAATAAATTAAGACCCGTAGTGAAGAGTATTATGTACGGAGAGCCTTGCAGTACGGTGCCGGTTTTTAAAAAGAAATAATTATAAATTTTTAAAATAATTATTGTTTTCAATTTCATCTTTCACTTTATCTGGAACCAGATATCTAATAGTAATTCCTTCTTTTCTATTATTACGAATAAGCGTTGCTGATAATTCTAACATCGGTGCTTCTAAATAAGTTACATCAGCCCCATAGGTTTCAGTGATTTCAAATCCAGGTCTTCTGTAAACAATAAAACGATAATTGTTTTTTAGTGCTTCAAAGTTTTTCCACTTTGGAAGATTCTGAAAACTATCACCACCCATGATTACAGAGAATTCGTGTTGAGGATATTGCTCTTGTAAGTAGGTTAATGTATCAATCGTATAAGATGGTTTTGGTAATTTAAATTCTATATCAGAAACCCTTAATTGTGGATCATCTTCAATGGCTATTTGTGCCAAATGCAAGCGATCATATTCATTTAATAAACTAGATTGGGGCTTATGAGGATTTTGGGGAGAAACAACTAACCAAACTTGATTTAAGTCTGAATGGTTTGCAATATAACTAGCCACCATTAGATGGCCATTGTGTATTGGATTAAAGGAACCGAAAAACAAACCTATTTTCATTATAAAATATTGATAATCAATGAATTAATTATTTGTAATCCAAATACTTTCTGCTTCATCCTTT
>CAWULX010000139.1:0-3730 GCA_963923775.1 uncultured bacterium | reverse complement strand
CAACTACTAAGTAATTTAATTTACTACTTACGCCGCTTAATATATGTCCTCCACGAGCTTCAACCATGGCTTCTGCTTCTGATCTTTTTAATTGTGTTAAAGTTCCAGTAAATAAAAAATTCAAACCCGATAAATTTCCATCTACTGCTGTTACATTGGTTTGTATCATATTTAATCCCAATGCTTCTAATTCTTTTATGAGAATAATATTTTTTTCTTCAGAAAAATATTGTCTTATGCTCTTAGCAACTTTCACGCCAACATCTTCAAAAGATTGTAATTGCTCTTCTGTTAAAGTTATCAAATCTAATATATGATGAATTTGACTTGCAATGGTTTTAGCTGTTGTCTCTCCAACATAACGAATGCCTAAAGCATAGATTAATCTGTACAAAGGTTGTTGTTTAGAAGCATCTATAGCAGTTTTTAAATTATCAACGCTTTTTTTCCCAAATCCTTCTAGTTGTCCAATTTTTGCATAGTCCAATTGATAAATCTGTGGAATATTTTTTAGTATGCCTAGCTCATAGAATTTTCTAATATTAGCGTCTCCAAAACTTTTAATATCCATGGCATCCTTGCTTACAAAGTGAATCATTCTTTCTACAATTTGTGCAGTGCATGCAGGATTATTACATCTCCATACTGCTTCAGATTCTTCTTTTTCTAATGTATAATCACAAACAGGACAATGAGTAGGGAATTCAATAATTTTTTCTGTACCCTTTCTTAATGTACTAATAGATTGAACAATTTGAGGAATAACATCTCCCGCTCTTTCAATAATCACTGTATCGCCTAATCTTAAATCTTTTTCTTTGATGTATTCTTCATTATGCATAGAAATGCTTGAGACAGTTACACCTCCAATGGCTACAGGTTGCAATTTAGCAACGGGTGTTACGGCGCCTGTTCTTCCTACTTGAAATTCTACATTTTCCAAAATGGTGGTAGCTTGTCTGGCTTTAAATTTATAAGCTATAGCCCATCTTGGGTGATGTGATGTCATACCCAACTTTTCTTGTAAAGCAAAATCATTGACTTTAATAACTAAGCCATCAATTTCATAGGGTAAACTATCTCTTTCTATTTCAAAATCTTTACAAAATTGAATCACACCCTCAATGTTAGAAATTAATTTTTTTTCTTTTTGAGGAGACCTAAAACCCATATTCCATAATAGCTCTAAAGAGCCACTATGTGATTTGAGTAATTCTGGAATAGGTGCGCCGTTTTTTACATTGTAAAAACTAATATGATATATAAAAGCATCTAAATTTCTTTCTGCTACTTCTTTTGGGTCCTTCATTCTAAGACTTCCAGCTGCTGCATTTCTTGGATTGGCTAGTGGTGGTAATTGTTTAGCAATTAGTTTTTGATTGAATTCTTCAAAAGATTTTTTACTCATAATCACTTCTCCTCTAATTTCCATTTGTTGGATGCCATAACTTGACAATGGAATGCTTAAAGGAATAGATTTAATTTGTTTGATATTCTGAGTAATTTCTTCTCCTGCCACCCCATCACCTCTGGTACACGCTCTCACTAATATATCGTTTTCATACACCAAGGAAATACTTGCTCCATCAAATTTAGGTTCTACGCAATATGCAATTTTGTCTAATGAAGCACCTTCTTTTGCTTTTCGATCAAAATCATTTAAATCTTCTGCGTTATAGCTATTTTCTAAACTCAACATGGGTACCAAATGTGGTATCGTTTCAAATTGTTGGTTTAAGCTATTACCCACTCTTTGGCTGGGTGAATCGGCACTAATCAAGGAAGGATTAGCTGCCTCTAATTGTAATAATTGTTGGTATAGGTTATCGTATTCAAAATCACTTATAATTGGGCTAGCAGCAACATAATATTGGTACTCATGGAATTTTAATACCTGTCTAAGGCTTGTTAGGTCTATATTATGAGGGTTTAGTAAGAAGTCTTTCGTAACGCTCTGAAGTGCTTGTATTTGTTCTTTATTGTACATGATTTGAAATGTCTGCTAAAATACAAATTGTTTTATTCTTTTATTTCGTATTTTGGCAACTAGAACGATTATTTTTTTGATTGCTTATGCTTGAATACAACAAATCTGTTATAGGGACACCTATTTCAGCTAATAAGGATGCAGCTTTTTTAGTAAATGGATATCCAAAAGTGCCATTAACGGTTGATTGTGTCATCTTTGGATTTACAGATAATACTTTAAAAGTTTTATTAATCAAAAGTGATTTGGAGCTATATAAAGACAAACTATCTCTTTTAGGTGATATGGTTCAATCCAATGAGGATTTAGACAGTGCTGCCCATAGAGTTTTATTAGAGAGAACAGGTATGCAAAATGTATATTTGGAACAAGTGCATACTTTTAGCAAAGTGGATAGACATCCTGGAGGAAGGGTAATTACTACTGTCTATGCTTCTTTGCTAGACTTCAAAAATCAGGAGTTAAAAATTCATGAAAATGAGCTTAAATGGCATGCTGTAAATCAAATCACAGAAATGGCTTTTGATCATAAGCATATTTTAGATGTTTGTTATGCATGGTTGCAAAAAAGAATTCAAGAGCATCCATTGGCATTTAGTCTTTTACCTGAAAAATTCTCTTTAAGACAGGTTCAAAATGTGTACGAAGCTATTTTGGGGACTCAATTGGATAGAAGAAATTTTAGAAAAAAATTCGCAAGCATGGGCTTGTTAATTGATACCAATGAAATGGAAGTAAATGTCACCCATCGTCCAGGTAAATTGTACAAATTTGATTATGCTCAATACGAGATCAGTAAGCGAAATTGGGTGGGTATAGATTTTTAAATACCTTTAGGCTCTTTTACAAACAGGTATTACTATGTTATATTCAATGACCGGATACGGTAGGGCAGAAAGTAATTTAAATGATAAGACATTTATTGTGGAAGTAAAGTCTTTGAATGGAAAACAATTTGATCTTCGCTTAACTATCCCTTCTCCATTAAAACCATTCGAGGTAGAGATTAGAAATAAATTGAATGAGTTTATTATAAGAGGTAGTGTCGAATGCAACATTCAGATTAAATCTAATGGAGTGACAAAGCCTATTAGTATTAATAAGGAATTAGCAAAATCATATTATCAGCCTATTGTTGAATTGGCAGATGAATTAGGTATTACCAAAGAAAATATATTAAGTACTTTATTGAAAATGCCTGACGTGGTTGCGTCAACCAACGAAGTTTTTACGGATGAAGAGTGGAAAACATTGTCAAGTGTTTTACATGAAGCCATTAATTTATTAATGAAGCATAGAGCCGAGGAGGGGAAATCAATCGAAAAGGATTTATTAGAAAGGGTGTCCGCCATTTCTGCGCAACAAGCAGTGATTGAAAAGATAGAGCCTATAAGAAGAGCTAAAGTAAGAGAAAATTTAATCAAACAATTAGAGCAACATATTGGCGCAGACAAATATGATGCAAATAGACTGGAGCAAGAATTGATTTACTATATTGAAAAAATAGATATTTCTGAAGAGCGTGTAAGATTAACTAATCATTGCGTATATTTTAATACAATCTTATCAGAAAAAGATCCGTCTAAGGGTAAAAAACTCTCTTTTATTTTACAAGAAATGGGAAGAGAAATTAATACTACAGGTTCAAAGGCGAATGATGTAGATATTCAAAAGGCTGTCATTTTAATGAAAGATGAATTGGAAAAAGCCAAAGAGCAAATATTAAATCTGTCTCTTATACAC
>CAWULX010000138.1:0-3786 GCA_963923775.1 uncultured bacterium | reverse complement strand
CACTTACAGGTATTTACAAAAGTTAAATTAAAGGAATCTGCTATTTAAGTTCTTTTTCTTTTAGCAAACTGAATAATTTATAAGCAATTGACTGATCGGAAATAGTTGGCAAAATATAATCATCAATTTGTCTAACTGCAGTAACCCTCTTTGTAGAGCTAGAAATAAAAGCCTCCTCAGCAGTTTTCAATTCATCTATGGTAAAATCTCTTTCCTCCACTGGAATATTATTTTCAGTAGCAATTTTAATAATGTTTTTTCTAGTAATTCCTAAGAGCATATTATTAGCGGCAGTTATTATTGTTCCATTTTTTACTATAAAAAAATTGGACCTAGGACATTCTCTTACTATCTCATTGCTATAATATAAGATATCATCAGCTCCTTGTTCTTTCATCCAAGGTTGTAAATATATAGCCATTAAATAATCTGTAGTTTTAACCCTTGCCAATTGTCTTTGGTAATCCTTTGTAACTAATTTAATACCCGATAAATTCATTGAATCAGGAGGTGTAGGAATGGGTTGTTGAACTATCATCAAACTTGGTTCAAAAATAGTATATCCATCAGCAGACTCTCCTCCTCCAATAAGTAATCTAATTCCACTATATGCCAGGTTGTTCATTTTAATTAGCTCATATACTTTAGCAAGAATTTCTTCTTTAGTTTCTTTTACCTCAAGACGCATTATGTTGGCAGAATTATAAAAACGCTCTAAATGATCTTCTAAAAACAAGGGTTTATTGTTAGCAACTCTTAAATAATCAAAAATGCCATAACCTCTTTGAACTAATAAATCTGTCACCGAAACACCAGCTTTTTCAATTGGTACAAACTGTTTATTGATATAACAATACAAATTACTCATTCTTCATTAATTAAGTGATATATAATGGTAATGTAAAAATAATAAATTAACTTAGGAAAGCGATTGTTTATCTTAAACTAATATTTACCCATGAAAAGAAGAGCATTTTTAGAAAATACTGCAAAAGCATCATTAGCCGGACTTTTTTTATCTAAATCATCCTATACAGCAAGCCCCCTTTTTGAAAATGTTTGTGTGAATCTTTTTTCTTTACCAAAAGTATTAGAAAAAGATTTTGCAGGTGGATTACAAATGCTATCTACCATGGGATATAAAGAAATTGAAATGTATGGACCATATAGTTTTAGTTCAGAAAAACAAAAAGCTAATTGGAAAGCATTAGAACCATTAGTCGGATTTAGTGGTAGTGGTTTTTTTGGTAAAACTATTACAGAAACAAAATCTATTTTAAAAGAAACGGGTTTAAATGTCCCCTCACTTCATACTGACTTAAATACTTTATCAGACTTAATGGGACCTTTATCAGAAGCTGCTAATCAATTAGGTTCTAAATATGTTGTATTGCCTGCCATTCCAGAGGAAGAACGAAAAAATATTGATGATTATAAAAGAATGGCTGATCGTTTTAATAAAATTGGTGCAGCTGCAAAGGCAAATGGAATAAAATTCGCGTATCATAATCATGGATATGGTTTAAGTAAGATGGATGGTATACTACCTTTAGATATTATATTACAGCAAACAGATCCAAGTTTAGTTTGGCTAGAAATGGATTTATTTTGGACAACAGCTGGTGGAGCAGATCCTATAGCTTTATTAAAAGCAAATAAAGGAAGATATAAATTGATGCATGTCAAGGACATGAAAAAGAAAGTACATTTCTCAGGTGATGGGGGTAATGCAAAACAATGGACGGAACTTTGGGGAGAAATGACAACTGCTGGTGATGGTGTTCTGGATTTAAAAAATATTTTAACTATTGCGAAAGAAAATGGTTTAGAACATTGCATTGTAGAACAAGACATAGTAGCACATCCAGAAATTGCTTTAAAAAGAAGTTTTGATTTTTGCGCTGCATTAAAAAAATAAAATGGCATTTTATAGTAATACCATACTAGGTTTTATATTTATTGTATGTGCCGCTTTAATATGGGTCTTTGGCATCAAACTTTCTAAAGCAATAGATGAAATAGTGAATCATTATGGTTGGGGCGAAGCCATTGGTGGCATTGTATTTTTAGCTATCATAACTAACCTACCTGAAATAGCTATAACGGCTGTTGCTGCATTCCATCATGATTATGATATTGCCGTTAGTAATATACTTGGGGGAATCGCCATACAAACTGCTGTTTTAGTGTTGATTGATATTTATGGGGTAGGTAGAAAAGCACCCCTTACCCTTAAGGGCCATTCTAAAATATTATTATTTGAAGGATTAACTGTAATTATTATTTTAAGTTTAGTTATTGCTGCCAATAAATTTCCAACTTCGCACTATCTAAGACAGACTACTGCGTTTGAGTGGATTATATTACTTACTTGGTTATTATCTATTTGGAGTATTAAAAGATTATATCAATTAAATCAAATCAAGAAAGTTTCCAAGCATCAAACAAATAGCATAGTGCTTTCAACTGTAAAGGTGAAGAAAGCAATATTAGTAACAATCCTTGGAGCTATTATTACACTAGTGGCAGGATATGGAATAGAAGTGAGTGGAGAAATATTATCTAAAAGAATGGGTATGGATGGGATTGTGTTTGGTGCAACTATCTTAGCATTATGCACTGCTTTGCCTGAAATATCTACTGGTATTGCATCTGCAAAAATTAGAGATTATCAAATGGCCGTGAGTGATATATTTGGTGGAAATGCTTTTTTGCCAGTTCTATTTTTAATGGCAGCTTTAATTGGCGGGGAATCTATCCTACCAGGTTTAAAAATTTCTGATATTTATTTAACCTCTGTTGGAATTTTATTAACCATCATTTATATGATAGGTATGTTATTTCATTCCAAGAAACAATTTTTTAGAATGGGAATAGACTCTATTGTAGTACTAGTACTTTATATAGCAAGTATAGTTGGACTTGTATATATTAATAACTAATATCATTGATTTCTAACCAATAGCCATCTGGGTCTTGTAACCAAACCTGATGCACTCCATCCACTCTTGTAGTAATAGCATTTTTCTTACCTGCTACATCTTCAAAAGAAATACCATCCTGTTTTAATTTGGAAATAAATTCATCAAAATTAGCCACTGAAAAACAAGTATGCTGATTTTTGTAATAGTCTTTAAATTTATCAGCTCCTAAAATAATATGCAAAACACTGTAAGGAGAGGTTTTCATCCAAATATGTGCATTATCATGAAACGGTTCTGGGATAGTATCTAAACCAATAATATTATGATAAAAATCTCCGGATTTTTTTAAATCAACTACAAAAATAGCTGTATGATTTAAAACAGCCTTTGGCTTAGCTTCTTTGTTAGCAGTATTTTGAGCAAATAAACTATTTGTGCAGATACATGACATAAAAAAGATAGTAGCAATAGAAAGAGACTTGATAGACATATTGTATAATTTATATACAATATACAATTAAGTAATCAACTATTGATAATCCCCTTCGTTAAAATCATCCTCCCCAAAGCTCATATTTCCTAAATTCATGATACTTCCCATTAAGTCCTTGAACTCAATTTTACCATCAATCATTTTCTTATTGATCATAGAGAATGCTGCTAAACCATGCAAAACAAACTCCATTAATAAAGCAGACTCTAGTTCATTCGCATGAGGATAATGTTTTTTAACCACCCCATATAAACCATCTACTTTATATAAAGCAGCAATTTTATCAGCATCTTTCATGTCTAAGAATAAATCCAAATGATTCCCCGCATCAAACCAGGCAGTAATTAATTTATATGGATTTTCAATCGC
>CAWULX010000137.1:0-3800 GCA_963923775.1 uncultured bacterium | reverse complement strand
AATACTATTGCTAATACTGAAAAGCGAGCTGCTTTTGCAAAACAATTATCAAAGCAACGAAAGAAAGCAAAATCAGATTATGCTAAAATTGCCATTCAAGATGAATTAAATTTATTAACGGATGCTTCTATTTCAACTCAAAGAAACAGTGATCTTCCGAAAATTAAAGAAATTACAGAAGCGCCTCTTTCTACAAAAAATGATGTTCAAAAATTATTGGACTTACAGGATAAAATGGAATTTGCTAAAAATCCTATTGAACAAAAAAGGATTATAGCAGAAGCTGCAAGAGTGCCTGGTTTTGGAAGTTTTGTTTTTGCCAGTAAATATTTAGAAAATGTAGCTATCAATAAAGAAGCAGCCTTAGTTGTAACTAGATTGGCTTTAGCAGATATCACCATTAAAGGACCAGTAGTTAGAGAAGCATTAGAAAAAGCATTGCCTTTAATTAGTGGATTAGATAGTGCTATTTTAGTAACTAAGTTAAAAGCGCATTTAAGAAAGTTACCTTATGATTACGGATTTGTAAATATGTTTAATGGTAAAGATTTAACTGGATGGAAGGGTTTAGTAGGAAATCCGATTTATAGAGCCAAGCAAACTGATTCTGCTTTAAAAGTATTACAAGCGAAAGTAGATGCAAAAATTATCAATGATTGGGTGGTAAAAGATGGTCTACTTGTTTTTACAGGACATGGAGATAATTTATGTACAGAGAAAAAGTATGGTGATTTTGAAATGTATGTAGATTGGAAAATCACTGCACAAGGTGATGCAGGAATTTATTTAAGAGGTTCACCACAGGTACAAATTTGGGATACAAGCAGAAGAGAAGTAGGTGCACAGGTTGGTTCTGGTGGATTATACAATAATCAAAAAAATCAAAGCAAACCATTAGTAGTAGCGGATAACGCAATTGGCTCATGGAATAATTTTCATATTATTATGAAAGGAGATAAGGTAACTGTTTACTTAAATGGAGTATTAGTTACTGATAATATTGTGCTAGAGAATTATTGGGACAGAAATTTACCCATCTTTATTAAAGAGCAAATTGAATTACAAGCACATGGTACTTATGTAGCATATAGAAATTTATATATCAGAGAAATACCAGATAATAATGCGGTGGGTTTATCTGAAGAAGAAAAGAAAGAAGGATTTATAAATTTATTTGATGGTACAAATATTGATCAATGGATGGGCAATACTGCAGGATATGTGATCAATGATGGCGCATTAGTAGTTGTTCCAGATAATGGTAGTGGAGGAAATTTATATACCAAAGAAGAGTATGCAGACTTTATTTACCGATTTGAATTTCAATTAACGCCAGGCGCCAATAATGGTATTGGTGTACATGCACCACCTGTAGGAGATGCTGCTTATGTTGGCATGGAAATACAGGTATTAGATAACGAAGCCCCTATATATGCTAGCTTACAACCCTATCAATATCATGGTTCAGTGTATGGAATTGCTCCTGCTAAAAGAGGTTATTTATTACCAACAGGAGAATGGAATAAAGAAGAAATAGTGTTGAAGGGATCTATGATAAAAGTGACATTAAATGGAACAGTTATTAATGAAGTAGATATTAAGGAAGTCACAAAAAACGGAACAGCAGATCATAAAGAACATCCAGGACTAGCTAGAACTACAGGTCATATCGGATTCTTAGGTCATGGAGATGTGCTTAGATTTAGAAATATGCGGATAAAAAGATTATAAATTTTGAAAAAATGTTAAAATTATAAATGCATGTAAAACAATGCATTAGAAAAAGTAAAAGTCTGCTATTGTTAGCAGACTTTTTTTAATAAATCATACTTAGTGTATAAAATACAATAATTCTGAGATGTTATCAATCAATGAGTTAGTCGACCATTTTTTTCGTACATCATTCGTTTCAAAAATCCTGAAAGCCTTGGTATTGTTGAACTTTAGCGTAATATAATTTTAACAAGAAATTCATTGTTTCCATAAACTTTTCGTCTAAATTATGTGTTATTAGAGTGATTGCTTGCACCCGAAACGGATATGTTGTGATAGGTGGTGCCTTAATATGTTCACCAAAACTCCACAATATGGATCATTTATTCATTTTAGATGCAACTATGTCAATCGCAAAGACTGACTACGTTTCATTTACTTTCTTTGTTGGCACCATGGCTATGATGGCTGCCGCAGTCTTTTTCTTTTTTGAAGTAGGCAACACTAGTAAAGAATGGAGAACGTCGGTATTAGTATCGGGGTTAATCACATTCATTGCTGCGGTTCACTACTATTACATGAGAGGCTACTATGCTGAAACACATGACTCTCCTACATTCTTCAGATATGTAGATTGGTTATTGACAGTGCCTTTAATGTGTGTTGAATTTTATTTAATCACTAAAAAAGCAGGTGGTACTTCAAGTTTATTATGGAAGATGATATTAGCTTCTGTAGTAATGTTAGTAACTGGTTATATGGGAGAAGCAGGATTAGGTAATGCTACCATCTGGGGTACAGTAAGCGCAATTGCATACTTCTATATTGTATATGAAGTATGGATGGGAGATGTTAAGAAATTAGCAACAAGCGCAGGCTCAGCAGTAGCTTCTGCAAACGCGGCATTAGGCTGGTTTGTATTAGTTGGTTGGGCTATTTATCCTTTAGGATATTTAATCGGAACAGCATCTGGTCAATGGTATGCAAGTTTTGCTAACATTGGATTAGACATGAATATTGTTTACAATATTGGTGACGCTGTGAACAAAATAGGTTTTGGTTTGGTTATCTATGCATTAAGTAGAAAAGCTGCATAATCGTTCTTGGTTTGAGTAGGGCGAATAAAATATTCGCCCTATTTTTTTATATTTATCTTATGCAATTACGCTTAAGAGTATTACTTCTTCTTATTGGATTTATTTTAATTGGTATACATTATTTATATCCAATTAGTTTTAATGCACAAGTAAATTTATTACTAGTCATTCTGTTTGCTTTAGGAATACCTCATGGTGCACTTGATTTTTTCATTGATAAAAAAATGGAGCAACAAGAAGGTATTAAGCATAGTATACTATTTTTTGGGAAATATTTTTCCAATATGGCCATCTATGCATTAATTTGGTACTATCTTCCAACTGCTGCTATTATTATTTTTATTGCATTAACTGCTTACCATTTTGGTGAAATAGACTGGATTGGTAGAGCTGAAAATAAATGGCATCAAATAATGTATTTTTTGTTGGGATTAAGTTGGATACTTTTTTTATTGAGTAAAAATATTCATACTGCTATAGATGTTTTTATATTATTAGGGCAATCTAAAATTGAAGCTGATAGGTTTTATACAATAGCGCAAGAAATATTTCCCATTACACAAGCAAGTTTAATCATTATACATATAGTGCTATTCTTTAGTTGGAAATTTTTCTTTACTAAACCAATTAATTTCTTTTATGCAGTTATTCAAATTGGATGCTTAAATATTATTAACCTTGCACTCCCCTTATGGTTATGTTTTGCATTTTATTTTGGAGTTTGGCATTCTATTTTATCCTTTGATAAAATTCGTCAAGAATTTAGTCTGCCTAATAGCTTAAAAGGTTGGGGTAGTTTGTTATTAAAAGCTTTACCCTATTCAATATTAGCCTGGGTAGGTATAAGTATTTTTATTAAATATGCCTTAAAGGGTTTAGACATGAAGCACTTTCTTCCATTATTATTTATTGGAATTGCTGTATTAGCCCTGCCTCACTTACAGGTATTTACAAAAGTTAAATTAAAGGAATCTGCTATTTAAGTTCTTT
>CAWULX010000136.1:0-3802 GCA_963923775.1 uncultured bacterium | reverse complement strand
TGTTCTGGAACGGCTATCCCTAATACTTGCATGGCTTTACTCAAGGTAGCTGCTGTTAAAATAGCTAAATGAATTCTTAATTGCTTTTTATCATCCGACTCAGCATTATTAATAGAATGCTCTGTATAGAAACTATTAAACAACTTAGCTAATTCAAATGCATAGATGGCCACTTTTGAGGGGTCAAGGTTTTCTGCAGCTTCATTAATTATAGAAGGGAAATTAGATAGTTCAATAATTAAGGCTTTCTCTAAAGGCAGTAAAGCGGTGGTTTGAACATTGGTTTGTGTACCTGTTTTTCTTAAGATACTTTTTATTCTTGCATGGGTATACTGAATAAAAGGACCTGTGAAACCATGAAAATCAATACTTTCCTCTGGGTTAAAGATCATTTTCTTTTTAGGATCTACTCTTAATAAGAAAAACTTCAAAGCGCCTAATCCAATGGTATTGTATAAACTTGTAAGTTGCTCTGGTGTAAAGTCTGTTACTTTACCTAAAGATTCTGTTTTCTCTTTAGAGATTTGAATCATCTCTGCTACTAAATCATCTGCATCTACCACAGTACCTTCACGGCTTTTCATTTTACCTGTAGGCAATTCTACCATGCCATAGCTTAAATGATAAATACCATCTGCAGCAGGTAGGCCTAATTTTTGACAAATTAATTTTAATACTTTGAAGTGATAGTTTTGTTCGTCACCCACTACATATATACTTGCATCGGTATTGAATTCTTTTTGTTTAACTTCAGCAAGGCCAATATCTTGAGTTATATAAACAGATGTGCCGTCTTTTCTTCTTACAATCTTTTCGTCTAAGCCATCTGCAGTTAAATCAATCCAAACGGAACTATCCTCTTTTTGATAAAATACTTTTTTCTCTAATCCTTTCTCTACTAGTTCCTTTCCTAATAAATAAGTATTGCTTTCATAATAGGTTTTATAAAAATCAGAGCCTATTTTTTTATAGGTCTCGTCAAATCCTTCATATACCCAAGCATTCATTTTCTTCCATAAATCTATAGTAGCTGCATCTCCTTGTTCCCACTTCAATAACATTTCTTGTGCCGCTTTTTGAATAGGGGCTTCTTTCTCTGCTTCTTCCTTCGTCATGCCTTTTGCAACCAATACTTCCACTTCTGCTTTGTAGGCATCATTGTATTTTACATAATAGTCCCCTACAAAATGATCGCCTTTTTGTTTTGAATCTGCAGGGGTTGCACCATTGGCAAATAATTGCCAAGCAATCATACTTTTACAAATATGTATGCCTCTATCATTTACAATACATGTTTTTACTACATCATTCCCTTGAAGTTTTAATATCTCTGCAATGCTCCAACCCAAGAAATTGTTTCTAAGGTGTCCCAAATGCAATGGCTTATTCGTATTAGGAGAGGAGTACTCCACCATAATTTTCTTTGGATTGCTAATTGTAGGAACTAAATTTTCGGTGTTTAATCCTTTGATAAATTCAATCCAATAATTATTACTGATGGAAATGTTTAAAAATCCTTTTACAATATTAAAGTCAGTTACTAAATCGGGTATAGATGTCTTGATTGCATTGCCTAATTCGTTTCCTAATACATCTGGTGATTTGCCTAATTGCTTGACAAAGGCAAATAAGACAATTGTATAATCCCCTTCAAATTCTGGTTTAGTAGCGTTTACTAATACTTGTTCGGGAGTAATAGTAATGCTATATAAACTATTAATACAATTTGCAGTGGTCTGCTTAATATTCGTTATCAAATTCATAAAAAAGGGTTGCCGACTGCAAAAGTAATTAATTAAGATTACCTTTGATGCATCCATGTTGAAACTACACGATTTTATTAGTACGCTTATTTTGGATCTAATTGATTGGGTGTATCCCATTTTCAAGAAATTCATGCCTTTAAAAACTTTTCGATATGCAGCTTGTGGTGGCGCCAACACAGTTTTAGATATCTTGTTATTCTTTGTTTCTTACAACTATATCTTACACAAAACCCCACAGCATATTGGTTGGCTAACCATAAGTCCGCATATTGCCTCGTTTATGATTAGTTTTTGTGTGACTTTCCCTATTGGTTTTTACTTAAGTAGGTATGTGGTTTTCCAGGAAACTTCTGTAAAAAAGAGTAAGCAGCTATTTAAGTATTTCTTTGTTGTCTTGGGCTGTATTTTACTGAACTATATCTTTTTAAAGCTATTTGTGGACTATTTTGGTTGGTTTGCAACCCCTGCAAAGATTGTAACCACCTTCTTTGTGGTGATATTCAGCTATACTAGTCAGAAGAATTTTACCTTTAAAGGCAGTCAAGAAGCCGAATAATCTGCCATTTTCGGCCCAGTTTTCTCTCTTTCCCCTGTCATTTATGACAATATTTCACCCCTTTTATACCTTTGGCACAATGGCATAATGATTGCTTCTTAGAAGGTAATTAATCATTGAAAATCAATCATTATGGGAAAAATAATCGGAATAGACTTAGGTACAACAAATAGTTGTGTATCTGTAATGGAAGGTGGTGAGCCTGTTGTAATTGCCAATGAAGAGGGAAGAAGAACTACCCCTTCGGTAGTGGCTTTCTTAAAAAATGGCGAGCGTAAAGTAGGGGATCCTGCTAAAAGACAAGCTATTACTAATCCGCAAAATACTATTTCTAGTGTGAAGCGTTTTATGGGTCGTCGTTTTAACGAAGTAACAAGTGAGTTAAGTTTAGCAAGTTATAAAGTAGTGCAAGGTGATAACGATACAGTGCGTGTTCAAATTGAAGATCGTGTTTATACACCACAAGAAATTTCTGCAATGGTGCTTCAAAAAATGAAAAAAACTGCAGAAGATTATTTAGGTGCTGAAGTAACAGAAGCAGTTATTACTGTTCCTGCCTATTTCAATGATGCACAAAGACAAGCTACTAAAGAAGCAGGTGAGATTGCTGGTTTAAATGTTCGCAGAATTGTGAACGAACCTACTGCAGCTGCATTGGCTTATGGTTTAGATAAAAAGAATGTAGAGCAAAAAATTGCTGTATTCGATTTAGGTGGTGGTACTTTTGATATTTCTATCTTGGATTTAGGAGATGGTGTATTTGAAGTAAAATCTACCAATGGTGATACACATTTAGGGGGTGATGATTTCGATAAAGTAATCATGGACTACTTAGCAGATGAATTTAAAAATCAAGAAGCGATTGATTTAAGAAAAGATCCAATGGCTTTACAAAGATTAAAAGAAGCTGCAGAGAAAGCAAAAGTAGAATTGAGTTCTTCTTCAGAAACAGAAATCAACTTGCCTTATATCACAGCAGTAGATGGAGTTCCAAAGCATTTAGTGTTAAAATTAACCAGAGCTAAATTTGAGTCATTAGCAGATAAATTATTTGAGCGTTGCTTGAAGCCTTGTGAAGTTGCATTAAAAGATGCTGGTTACACAACTTCACAAATTGATGAAGTCATCTTAGTAGGAGGTTCTTCTAGAATTCCTAAAGTACAAGAAATTGTTGAGAAGTTCTTTGGTAAAAAACCAAACCGTTCAGTAAACCCAGATGAGGTAGTTGCGATTGGTGCTGGTATCCAAGGTGCGGTATTAACAGGTGATGTGAAAGATGTATTGTTATTAGATGTTACTCCTTTAAACTTAGGTATTGAAACGATGGGTGGTGTAATGACAACAATGATTGCTTCTAACACAACTATTCCTACCAAGAAAACTGAAGTTTATTCAACAGCTAGCGACAATCAACCAGGTGTACAAATTCATGTATTGCAAGGGGAGCGTCCAATGGCAAATCAAAATAAGAGTTTAGGTA
>CAWULX010000135.1:0-3857 GCA_963923775.1 uncultured bacterium | reverse complement strand
AGACAGCTGCAGATGAATTTAGTAATCTGGCGCAAGAAGTAATGTCTGGTAATAATAACAAAGATTAAGGAAAAAGATGACCAACCCTACATCCACTATTCCTTCTTCTGATTATCATATACCCGTATTATTTCACGAAACAATGCAAAATCTAAATATCCATCCTGAGGGTGTATATGTAGATGCTACATTTGGAGGTGGTGGTCATAGTAGAGGTATCTTATCTAAGCTTGGTCCTAAAGGACGCTTAATAGCTTTTGATCAAGATGCAGATGCTAAGAACAATTTACCCAATGATGAACGCATTGTTTTTATTCCAGAAAATTTCAAGTACCTGCAAAGGTTTTTAAGATTGCATAAGATTAACCAAGTAGATGGTGTCTTAGCAGACTTGGGTGTGAGTAGTCATCAATTTGACGAAGGCACAAGAGGTTTTTCTACAAGGTTTGATGGTCCATTTGATATGAGAATGGATCAACGCCAAACAAGAACAGCCGTTCAAGTTATTGAGAGCCTTAGCGAAACTGAATTGCACAAAATGTTCGAGCAGTATGGTGAAGTAACCAATTCTAAAACATTGGCGAAATATATTGTAGACAACAGAAAGCATGTGAAGTTGAACACAGTACAAGATTTTAAAACACTGATTGCACCTGTAGTTAAAGGAAATCCAAACAAATACTGGGCACAAGTATTTCAAGCCATTCGAATTGTAGTAAACGAAGAGATGGAAGTGTTGTCCGATTTTCTTGCACAATTACCTGAAGTGATAAAACCAGGTGGACGTGCAGTAATCATCACCTTTCATTCTATTGAAGACAGAATGGTAAAGAATGCTTTTAAAGTGGCTCCAGAAGAAGAAAACCCTTCCAATCCTTTTCTTTCCAACCCTAGAGAAAAAGTTTGGGAGATCATTACAAAAAAACCTGTAATGGCTTCAGACAAAGAGATGAAAGAAAACAATCGAAGCAGAAGCGCAAAATTGCGTGCTGCCGAAAGAGTATAATAGTATGTCCGTACCCGTAAAAACAAATCCTAAGAATGCTATCAAAAGCATTCTAAACTATCAGTGGATTGTCATGAACACAGGATTCTTCTTGTTTCTGGCTTTCTTAGCGATACTCTACATCGCGAATGGTCACTTGACGGATAAGACTATTAGAAAAATCAACGCAACAAAAAAGGATCTTAAAGAATTACAGTTTGAATACAAAACCATTAAAGCAGAATTAATGCAAAAAAGTGGTGCGGTTCAAATTGAAAATGCAGTGGCTCCTTATGGTTTAGCAGTGGGTAAGGAAATGCCCATTAGAATTCAAATGGAGAAAAGAAATATAAACCTCATCAACAATAAATAATGGATGTAAAACGCGACATATTGTGGAGGGTTTATTTAAGTTACCTATTAGTGGTAGCGGTATGCCTAGCTATTTTAGGTAAAGCGTTTTATA
This sequence comes from uncultured bacterium, assembly GCA_963923775.1. GTDB lineage: Bacteria > Bacteroidota > Bacteroidia > Chitinophagales > Chitinophagaceae > Sediminibacterium. The sequence continues at coordinate 2,406 of CAWULX010000135.1, read as the reverse complement.
TCCAACAAGTGCAAGGTTCTTATTGGAGAGGATTAAGTGATAGTTTACATCAGCGTATCGCAGAAATTCCAGCAGCAAGAGGAACCATTTATAGTGAAGATGGTCAAATGTTAAGTACAAACGTTCCTCAATTTGATATTTATATCGATTTTAGAGTAGATCCATTACACGAAAAAAATGGAAAATTATTTAGAGAGAATATAGATTCATTAAGTTTAGCATTGGCTGATTTATTCAAAGACCAATCTGCTGCACAATACAAAGATCAATTAACTAAAGCTTTTGAAACCAAAGAACCTAACTACGAGTTAAAAAAGAAAATAGATTATAGACAATATTTAGCCTTAGCCAAATTTCCTTTATTTAAAATTGGAAGATACAAGAGTGGTATGATTGCTGAAGAGCGTAATGTAAGATTAAATCCTTACCAAAACATGGGTTATAGAACCATTGGTTTGGCAAGAGAGCAAAATAGTGTTGGATTAGAATTATCTTATGATACGGTATTAAAAGGAAGAAATGGAAGACAATTAGTAAGAGCCATTGCTGGAGGCGTAACAGTACCAGTACAAGAAGGAGAATTTGAAATTGCGCCTGAAACTGGTAAAGATATTGTTAGCAATATTGATGTATTTATTCAAGAAGTTACTACCAATGCTTTAAATAAGATGATGGTGCAAAACCAGGCTCAGTGGGGCGTTGCAATGGTGATGGAAGTAAAGACTGGTAAAATTAAAGCCATTGCTAATTTGGGTAAAATTTCTGAAGGAGTTTATAGAGAAGATTTGAATTACGCGATTACACCAACAGAACCAGGTTCTACTTTCAAATTGGTTACTTTATTAAGTGCTTTAGAAGATGGTAAAGTAAATTTAAATTCTACCCTTGACTTGGAAGGAGGTGTTTGGAAAGTAGTGGGTCAAACTGTATGGGATTCAGAAAAACATGGTAAGCATCAAGCAACCGTTTTAGAAGCATTTGAAGAAAGCTCTAATGTGGGTATGGCTAAAATCGCCATGGCGCATTATAGTAATAATGTGAATGAATACTACAAGCACTTGACTAAATTAAGATTGGACTCATTATCTGGTATAGATTTAATTGGGGAGAGAAGACCACAAATAACTAAGCCAGGAGACAAATTGTATGGTCCAACTACTTTACCATGGATGGCTTTTGGATACAACATTGCTATTGCTCCAATTCAAACACTTAATTTATATAATGCCATTGCAAATAATGGAGTGATGATGAAACCTTATTTAGTTAATTCCATTAGAGAAGAAGGTAAGATCATTAAAACATTTACACCTACAATATACAATCCTCAATTGGTGAAGCCAGCAACAGTTAAAGCCTTGCAAGTTGCACTAGAAGGAGTTTGTATTAATGGAACTGCTAAAAGTTTATTTAAAAACAGTTTATATAAAGTTGCAGGTAAAACTGGAACTGCTAAGGTTGCTAATGGTAATAAAGGTTATAACGACGGAGTATATCAATCTTCATTTGCTGGATACTTTCCTGCAGATAATCCTCAATACACCATTGCGGTAATCATTAAAAATAGACCTCATGCGCCTATTTTTTATGGTGCTGCAGTCGCAGGTCCAGTATTTAAAGAAATTGCGGACAGATTATACTCTACTTATATCCATAATAAAACAAATACCACTCCAGTAATTGCTTTAAAAGATAGTCAAGCATATCAATACTCAGTATCAAGAACTTCTTTGCAAGTTATTGCAAAAAAAATAAGTCTGCCCTACCAAGATTCAACAGTACCTGGTAATAATTGGGTGAATTTAAATGGAGTAGGCAATAAGGCCCAAGCAGCTGCTAAAGTGATAAATGATTCTACCATGCCAGATATCAGTGGTTTAAAATTACAAGACGCATTATGGATATGTGAGAAAGCGGGATTACAAGTTAAATGTGTTGGGAAAGGAAAAGTGGTTAAACAAAGTATTGCACAAGGTTCTTATATCACAAAAGGTCAACCCATCTTAATTGAATTAAACTAATGAAAGCATTACAAAACATATTATTTGGAGTAGCCATTAGAGAAGTAGTTGGTACCACTAATGTAGAAGTGAGTGCTATACAAATAGATTCAAGAAAAGTAACAGAAGGTACAGTATTTGTTGCTATCAAAGGGGTGCAAGCAGATGGACATGGTTTTATTCAAACCGCAATTGAAAAAGGTGCTACAGTAATTGTATGTGAAAATTTGCCAAGCAATTTGGTTGCAGGAATTACATATATCGCTGTAGCTAATTCTAGTGAAGCAGTGGCTATTATGGCGCATCAATTTTACGACAGCCCCTCTACTAAATTAAAAATGGTAGGTGTAACTGGAACCAATGGTAAAACAACAGTGGCAACGCTTTTATTTAAATTATTTACTGA
>CAWULX010000134.1:0-3877 GCA_963923775.1 uncultured bacterium | reverse complement strand
TAAAGTTATTGACGCCATTAACAAGAAAACCTACGAATATTATGCAGATATTATTTTTATGAATGCTTCTGCATTAAATACCAATTTGGTTTTATTGAATTCTACTTCTACAAGATTCCCTAATGGATTAGGTAACGATAACGGTTTGTTAGGTAAATATATTTGTCATCATAATTATAGAGCAGCAATATGGGGTAAGATGAAAGGCTTTGAAGACAAATATGTCTTTGGTAGAAATCCTACAGATTCTATTATTGCTAATTTTAGAAACTTGGGAAAACAAGATACTGATTTTGTAGGGGGATACACCACATTCATGGGTGCCTATAGAAAGCGACTTGATGAAGAAACCACCAATGAAACTATTGGTGCTGAATATAAAGAAGCAATGCAGGTTCCAGGCTATTGGCATGTATATGCTTATATGCAAGGAGAGACAATTCCAAAAAAAGAAAATCATGTTAGATTAAGTAAGGATCAAAAAGATCCCTTTGGATTACCATTATTGATTACTTCGGTTGACTATGATGAGAATGATGATAAAATGACCAATGATTTTTTAATGGAGACCAAGAAAATGTTTGAGAAGGCTGGGGTGACTGAAATAGATGGACATGATAATCATCAAGCACCAGGTTTGGATATACATGAAATGGGAGGATGCAGAATGGGTAAAGATCCTAATGAGTCTATTTTAAACGAATGGAATCAAATACATTCTTGTAAAAATGTTTTTGTAACTGATGGGGCTTGTATGACCAGCACTGGAAATCAAAGTCCTTCAATATTATATATGGCATTAACTGCAAGAGCGGTAAACTATGCAGTTAAATCGTATCAAGAAAATCAATTATGAGAAATAAATTAAAAATATTCTTTTGTCTATTGGTTATTGCTTCTAGTATACAATTATTAAATGCACAAGCCATTCAATATATAACCAAGGGTGATAAATCGCAATTATTACAAAAACAAATCAATCAATCTGGCAAATTAAATTCATCCTCTATAACTGTTGAAGTAAATGAACAAAGAACTTTTCAAACAATGGATGGTTTTGGGTTTGCTTTAACTGGGGGCTCTGCAGGTTTGATAGATGAATTACCTAAAGAAAAGAAAACTGCTTTATTAAAAGAATTATTTGGACCTGGTCCTCAAAACCTTGGTATTAGTTTTATTAGAATTAGTATGGGGGCATCAGATTTGGATGCTTCTGTATTTAGTTATTGTGATTTGGCAAAAGGAGAGACCGATGTCGAATTGAAACATTTTAATTTATCTCAAGACACACTGCATTTAATTCCTATTATACAAGCGGCTTTAAAAATTAATCCTAAATTAAAAATAATGGCTTCTCCATGGAGTCCACCAGTATGGATGAAGTCTAATGGTTTTTCAATGGGAGGACACTTATTAAAACAATACTATGATAGCTATGCCTTATATTTTGTAAAATATATCAAAGCTATGAAGCAGCTAGGAATAACTATACATTCCTTAACTATGCAAAACGAACCAGAGCATGGTGGTAATAATCCAAGTTTATTAATGGATGCAGAAGAACAGAAAGTATTTTTAAGAGATCATTTAGGTCCATTGCTAGCAAAAGAGCAAATTAAAACAGAAGTACTTTTGTATGATCACAATGCAGATCATCCTAATTATCCAATAAGTATATTAGATGATCCAAAAGCCAAATCTTATGCTGCAGGTTCGGCATTTCATTTATATTTAGGAAATGAATCAGCCCTCTCTAAAGTGCATGAAGCACATCCTGATAAGAAATTGTATTTCACGGAGCAATGGACAGGTGCCAAAGGTAGTTTTGATGGAGATTTATTCTGGCATATAGAGCATATTGTAATAGGCACTATTAATCATTGGAGTAGTGCTGTGATTGAATGGAACCTAGCTTCCAATGCAAAGTATGAACCTCATACTCCGGGAGGTTGTACCGAGTGTAAGGGTGCTTTGACCATCCAAGGAGACGAGATTTCAAGAAATGTTAGCTATTATATTATAGGTCATGCTTCTAAATTTATTCCTATTGGTTCTAAACGAATTCAGACCAGTACTACTAGTGATTTAATTAAGACTAGTTCCTTTATAAGACCTGATGGCAAAAAAGTAACCATAATTCTTAATACAGGTAATACTAATAATATATCCTTAAAAAGTAAACAACAAAATTATTCCATCACCTTACCAGCTGGTTCGGTATCCTCCATTATTTGGTAAAATATTTTAAAAAATCAACTATTGTATATGAAAAAATCCATTTTAATCTATGCTTTGCTTTTTTTAAGTGTAATAAGTAAAGCGCAAAACACAAAAGATGCAAAAATGCATCAGTTTGTAAGCAATCTAATGTCCAAAATGACATTGGAAGAAAAGTTAGGACAATTAAACCTGCCTGCATCAAGTGATTTTGTAACAGGAGCGGTGAGTAGTTCAGATATTGCAGAAAAAGTTAAAGCTGGAAAAGTAGGGGGTGTCTTCAATATTCGTTCTGTAACAAAAATTAAAGAGTTACAACAATTCGCAGTAAATAATACCAGATTACATATTCCTTTATTGTTTGGAATGGATGTAATCCATGGTTATAGAACTATATTCCCTATTCCATTAGGTATGTCAGCTACATGGGATATGGCTTTGGTAGAAAGATCTGCTCAGATTGCAGCAAGTGAGGCAAGTGCTGACGGTATTCAATGGACTTTCTCTCCAATGGTGGATTTAACAAGAGATCCAAGATGGGGTAGAACTTCTGAAGGTAATGGAGAAGATGCATTTTTGAGCAGTGCCATTGCAAAAGCAATGATACATGGTTATCAGGGAGATGATTTATCAGCACCCAATACCATAATGTCTTGTGTGAAGCATTATGCATTGTATGGTGCAGCAGAAGGAGGTAAAGACTATAACACTACTGATATGAGTAGAGTGAGAATGTATAACGAATATTTCCCTCCTTATAAAGCTGCAGTAGATGCAGGAGTGAATTCTGTGATGGTTTCATTTAATGAAATAGATGGAGTACCTGCTTCTGGTAACAAGTGGTTGGTAGATGATGTATTAAGAAAACAATGGAAGTTCAATGGATTTGTAGTGTCAGATTATACTGGTATTCCAGAAATGGTGAATCATGGAATGGGAGATTTTCAAACAGTGAATGCACTTTCTTTAAATGCTGGAGTGGATATGGATATGGTAGGTGAAGGTTTTTTGAATACCTTAAAAAAATCGATGCAAGAAGGGAAAGTGACTATGGCGCAAATTAATAAAGCTTGTGAAAGAATTTTGATAGCTAAGTATCAATTAGGTTTATTTGATGATCCCTATAAATACTGTAACGAACAAAGATCGGCAACTGAAGTATTCACAGCAGCTAATAGAGCTGAAGCAAGAAAAATTGCTTCTCAAAGTTTTGTTCTATTAAAAAATAACAACCAGCTTTTACCTTTATCGGCAAGCAAGAAAATTGCTTTAGTAGGTCCATTGGCAAATGCGAAAGAAAACATGACAGGTACTTGGAGTGTTGGAGCAGATAATACTCAGTCTGTTACTTTGTTAAAAGGGTTAACAGATGCGATTGGCACCAATGGTAAAGTATTATATGCCAAGGGATCTAATTTGGAAGATGATGAAGAGATGCAAAAAAGACAAACACTGTTTGGGAAAGATATTCCAAGAGATGGAAGAACAGCAGAACAAATGATTCAAGAAGCGATTAGTATTAGTGCAGATGCAGATGTTATTGTAGCAGCATTGGGTGAAGGTGCGGAGAGTACTGGTGAGAGTGCTTCTAAATCTGACTTAGACATTCCTTATGCGCAAAAAAGATTATTAAAAGCATTATTAGCAACAGGCAAGCCAG
>CAWULX010000133.1:0-3905 GCA_963923775.1 uncultured bacterium | reverse complement strand
TACTGAATAATTTTGGAGAAAAATTAGCTAAATCGGGCACCTGGGACCCCTACGCGGGCATGTGGCTATCCAGCTTCTTGCTTATTCCTGTGGGCCTGTTTTTAACCTATAAGGCCATGAGGGATTCTCAGTTATTTAACCAAGAATTTTACTACCGTACTTTACAACCAATTAAAGTAACTTTGAAGAAGTACTTTAAAAAATAATACCATGTCAAATTCATCACAAAATCGTCGCCAGTTTCTGAAAAATACAGGAAAGGCAGGAATCGCATTGGCAACTGCTCCATTCATTAGCAGTTGGAATTTTGCAACATCTGAATTTCAACAACAAGGTTTACCATATGCTTATAATGCATTAGAGCCATATATAGATTCGATGACAATGGAAATACATTATACTAAACATGCTGCTACTTATGCAAAAAATTTAGCAGATGCCTGTGTTGCCGAAAAAGTTAATACAGAAACAACTAGTTTACCGACATTACTTTCTACTATTTCAAAATACAGTGCAAAGATGCGCAATAATGCAGGCGGTCATTATAACCACGAGTTCTTCTGGAAGATCATGAAGCCATCTCCTGCAACTGCACCTCAAAATGAATTAGCAGCAGCCATCAATAAATCTTTTGGATCTTATACAGCTTTTCAAGCAGCTTTTGCAGATGCAGCAAAAACAAGATTTGGAAGCGGATGGGCTTGGTTAGTAGTCAAAGCAGATGGACAATTAGCCATTTGCTCTACCCCAAATCAAGACAATCCGTTAATGGATATTGCAGAAGTAAAAGGCAACCCCATTATTGGTTTAGATGTTTGGGAACATGCCTATTATTTAAAATACCAAAACAGAAGACCAGACTATATAAATAGCTGGTGGAATTTGGTAAATTGGGAGCTAGCGAATAAACATTTTTTGGAAGCTACCAGTAAATAATTTTTACGTGCATTCTGCTAAACAAAATTTAAAAGTACAGTATTATGTGACCGTATTAAGTATCATCGTTTTTTTATTAAAGACCTGGACTTATATACTCACACATTCACTATCTGTTTTGTCAGATACATTGGAAAGTATTGTCAATATTGTAGCTACAGTAGTGGGTTCTTATAGTTTGTATATCGCATCAAAGCCCAAAGACAAAGATCATCCATATGGACATGGTAAAGCAGAGTTTATATCCTCTGCCTTTCAAGGAAGTTTAATCATTGGAGTAGGCTGTTTAATTATCTATAAATCTATTGATAGTTTTATTCATCCAGTAAGTTTACACAATCTAGATAAAGGCATTTGGTTATTGTTTAGCATTGCTGTAATTAATATAGCTACAGCCTTCTTTGTTATCAGACAAGGAAAGAAAAATAATTCTTTAGCAATCATCTCTACTGGAAAATTATTTCAAATAGATTTCTTCACCACTATATCTGTTGCCATTGGAGTATTATTATTAATCCTTACTGGTTATAATAAAATTGATGCCATCATTGCTACTGTTTTAGGATTTTATATAATTTATGATGGCTATAAAATACTAAGGCAATCATTGGCAGGTATTATGGATGAAGCAGATATGGCTTTGTTAGAAGAAGTAATTTTTGAACTTAACCAATCTAGAAATCAAAACTGGATTGATTTGCATAATTTAAGAGTAATTAAATACGGAGCACTTATGCATGTGGATGCCCATTTAACAGTGCCTTGGTTTTATAATGTAAACGAAGCACATGCTGCGGTAGATGATTTAACTTCGCTCATTAAAAATAAATTCGGAAATACAATTGAGTTTTATATTCATACCGATGGATGTATGCCATTTAGTTGTGCTATATGCACTTTAGACAATTGTGAAAAAAGAACCAGTCCAAAAGAAAAGAAATTAGAATGGACTATGGAAAATGTTTTATCCGATATTAAACATCAATTATCATAAAATAAAAAGGTCAATATGAAAGAATGGTCTGTGTATCAAGAAGCGAACAAAGAAAGATTTTTAGAAGAATTATTAGCGTTATTAAGAATCCCAAGTATTAGTGCAAAATCAGAACACAATGGTGATATGCTAGCCTGTGCTAAAGCAGTAGAGCAATCTTTAAAAGATGCAGGTGCTAGTACTACTAAAATTTATGAAACTCCAGGCCATCCAATTGTTTATGGAGAATTAATCACTCATCCCGAATTTCCTACAGTTTTGGTGTATGGTCATTATGATGTACAACCAGCAGATCCACTAGAACTTTGGAAGAGTGGTCCGTTTGAACCCACCATAATCGACGGCAAAATATTTGCACGTGGTGCTTGTGATGATAAAGGACAATTTTACATGCACGTTAAAGCATTAGAAACCATGGTGAAAACCAATTCGCTAAAAACCAATATTAAATTTATTATAGAAGGAGAAGAAGAAATTGGCAGTCCTAACTTGGCCAATTTTGTAAAAGCAAATCATGCATTATTAAAAGCCGATGTAATTTTAATTAGCGATACTGCAATGATTAGTATGGATACACCTTCGATTGATATTGGTGTAAGAGGATTAAGTTATATTGAAGTAGAAGTAACTGGACCCAATAGAGATTTGCATAGTGGAGTATATGGTGGCGCAGTGGCAAACCCTATTACTATTTTATCAAAAATGATTGCCTCTTGTCATGACGAAAATAATCATATCACCATTCCTGGATTTTATGATGATATTATTGAGTCTACAGATGCAGAAAGAAAGAAGATGGCAGAAGCGCCATTTGATATAAATGAATTTAAAACTGATTTAGGAATTAATGAAGTATGGGGAGAGAAAGGATATAGCACTAATGAGAGAACGGGTATTAGACCTACATTAGAAGTGAATGGCATATGGGGCGGATACACTGGTGAAGGGGCTAAAACAGTGTTGCCTTCAAAAGCATTTGCCAAAATTTCTTGCAGATTAGTACCCAATCAATCTTCTGAAAAAATTACTCAAAAAGTATTAGCCTATTTCAAACAAATTGCTCCGCCATATGTATCAGTGAATGCATTTGAACATCATGGGGGCGAACCTTATATTACACCTATTAATTCGCACGAATACCAAAGTGCAGCAAAGGCAATTGCTACTACTTTTGGGAAAGAACCCATTCCAGTTAGAGGCGGAGGAAGTATTCCTATCTGTTCTTTATTTGAACAAGAATTAGGATTAAAAATTGTGTTTATGGGATTTGGATTGGATAGCGATAATTTACATAGCCCTAATGAAAAATTCGATATTGTAAATTTTTATAAAGGCATTGAAACCATTCCATACTTTCATCAATACTTTGCAGAGAAAAAATAAAACATTCAATGGAAGCTACAATTTCTAAAGTTAGATTGGATAAGTATTTGTGGTCCATTCGTGTTTTTAAAACAAGGTCACAGGCAACTGAAGCTATTGATAGAGGCAGGGTTAAATTAAAAGGTGAAAATGTAAAAGCCTCCAGAAATGTTGTAATAGGTGATGTTTACGAATGTAAGACTGAACATAAAGTATGGACAGTAAAAGTAACCCAATTGTTGGATGGAAGAGTGGCTTATTCAGAAGCGATAAAATATTATGAAGATTTAACCCCAGTAGAAGAACTAGAAAGAGTCAGAATGGTGGCAGCTAGTTTTCATACTGGCAAAAGGTTAAGTAAAATTGGAAGACCCACAAAAAAAGACAGAAGAGATTTAGGTGAGTTTTTGGATTAACAATCTTTATTTTTGAACCATGAGAATAGATATACTTTCGGCAGTACCAGAATTATTGAATAGCCCCTTTGAACATAGTATTATGAAAAGGGCTCAAGAAAGAGGATTGCTGGAAATCAAAGCCCACTCTTTACGAAAATGGGCTATCAATAAACATGGTCAAATAGATGATTACCAATATGGTGGTGGTGCAGGAA
>CAWULX010000132.1:0-3949 GCA_963923775.1 uncultured bacterium | reverse complement strand
TGAAAAATTTACTCATTTCCCCACCATAATTTCGTCAGATAATTCATTTACATCCGTCACTCTATCATATGGGAAATGATTAGTTAATGCTTGTCCAATTTCAGCAACCACTTTACTAATGCCTTCAACATAACCGCCCTCTTTAAAATGCGCAGTCATTTCTTGCACTTGGCTATACCAAAATTCAACACCCACTTTTTCATGAATGGCTTGATCACCATACACAGCTAATTTTTTATCAGCAGTAGCAACGTACACCAATACACCATTACGGTCTTTGGTTTCGTTCATTTTGTTTTTAAAAAACAATTGTGTTGCTCTCTCTAAAGCATCTTGTTTTTTAGGAATATGTGATTCCACAAAAACACGAATCTCTCCGCTGGTTGTTTTTTCTGCAGCTTGAATAGCCTGGACAAGCAATTGCTTGTCCGAGGCACTCAATAAATTTGGAGTGGATGATTTAAAAAGAGATAGTGGGTTCCACATATTTAAAACTTAACTTCTGGTGCTTTTGATGCACTCTCTTCTGCTTTGAAACCTTCTTTGGTTTTAAAGCCAAACATACCTGCCAATAAATTTACAGGGAAAGATCTTGCTCTTTTATTGTAATCCGCAACAGCAGCATTAAAATCGTTTCTAGAAACCTTGATTCTGTTTTCTGTTCCTTCTAATTGCGCTTGCAATCCACGGAAAGCATCATTGGCTCTTAGGTTAGGATAGTTTTCAGATACTACTAATAAACGACCCAATGCTTGAGACAATTGACCTTGACTTGCTTGGAACTGTTGTAATTTTTCTGGTGTTAAATCTTTGGCATCTACTTTCATTTGTGTAGCGCTTGCACGAGCATTGATTACATTTTGTAAAGTAGTTTGCTCAAAGTTAGCTTCCCCTTTAACGGTATTTACCAAATTAGGGATTAAATCTGCTCTTCTTTGGTAATCACTTTGAACATTATTCCAAGCTTGATTTACATTCTCGTCTTGGTTTACTAAGCCGTTGTAACCATTACAACCCCAACCGAATAAAATAATGATTACACCTAAAAAAATGAATAAACCTAAATTTTTACGTAACATAGTTTTGTATTTGTTTATAAAGATAGAACAAAGCAAGTACCAAACTCAATTACTGACGGAAAGTCCTGACATATTAGCCCTTAATTGCTGCTATTCCTGGAAGTGTTTTGCCTTCGAAATATTCTAACATGGCTCCACCACCTGTGCTTACATAGCTAACCTTATCGTTGTAACCAAACTGGTTAACGGCTGCCACACTGTCGCCACCGCCTACTAAGCTAAAAGCCCCTTTTTGTGTTGCTTCTGCTACTGCATCTGCGATAGCTTTAGTACCTGCTTGGAAATTAGCCATTTCAAAAACGCCCATTGGACCATTCCATAAAATGGTTTTGCTTGCTAAAATTACTTTTGCAAATTGAGCTCTAGATTCGATTCCTGCATCCAAACCTTCCCAACCATCAGGTATTTCACCACTAGCACAGTTTTTGGTATTCGCGTCATTGCTAAATTTATCTGCGATAATATTATCAATAGGCAAGTGAATATTTACTCCCTTCGCTTTTGCTTTTGCTAAAATTTCTAAAGCTAATGGCATACGATCGTCTTCATGAATAGAGTTGCCAATTTTACCGCCTTGCGCTTTAAAGAAAGTATAAGCCATACCACCACCAATAATAATATCAGTAGCTCTATCTAATAAATTTTCGATAATTAAAATTTTATCAGACACTTTAGCTCCTCCTATAATTGCAGTAAAAGGTTTTTGTGCACCATGTAAAACTTTTTCTGCACTCACTACTTCTCCTTCCATTACTAAACCAAATGTTCTATTCTCTTTAGCAAAGAATTGAGCAATAATAGCAGTAGATGCATGCGCACGATGTGCAGTACCAAAAGCGTCATTCACATATACCTCTCCCAACTTTGCTAATTTTTCAGCAAAAGCTATATCGCCTTTTTCTTCTTCTTTATAAAAACGTAGGTTCTCTAATAATAATACTTGACCAGCTTTTAATGCAGCTGCTTTATCCACTGCTTCTGCGCCAATACAATCATTCGCGAATTGTACCTCTACTCCTAATAACTTAGATAAATGAGCCACAATATGTTTTAATGAATATTTTTCTGTTGGACCATCTTTTGGACGACCTAAATGGCTCATCAAAATAACACTACCACCATCTTTCAAAATTTTTGAAATAGTTGGCACTGTTGCACGCATACGGTTATCGTCGGTAATTTCAAAAGCATCATTTAAAGGAACATTAAAATCTACACGAATCAAAGCTTTTTTACCTGCGAAAGAAAAATCATTAAAAGTACTCATGAGGCTTATTTAATTTTGCTAGCAAAGTGTTTCACTGTACGAACCAATTGAGACACATAGCTCATTTCGTTATCGTACCAGCTAACCGTCTTTACTAATTGAACATCACCTTGAGTCATGATCTTAGTTTGAGTTGCATCAAATAAAGAACCATAAGTGATACCAATTACATCAGAGCTTACAATTTCGTCTTCTGTGTAACCAAAAGATTCGTTCGCTGCTGCTTTCATAGCTGCATTCACCTCTTCTACAGTTACTTTCTTAGATAAGATAGTTGTTAACTCAGTTAAAGAACCAGTAATAGTTGGAACACGTTGAGCAGAACCATCTAATTTACCTTTTAAAGAAGGTAATACTAAACCAATTGCTTTAGCAGCACCAGTACTATTAGGTACGATGTTAGCAGAAGCAGCACGTGCTCTTCTTAAATCACCTTTAGGGTGAGGACCATCCAATGTATTTTGGTCATTCGTATAAGCGTGAACTGTTAACATTAAACCGGTAACGATGCCGAACTTGTCTTCTAAAACTTTTGCCATAGGCGCTAAACAGTTAGTAGTACAAGAAGCACCAGAGATAACAGTTTCAGAACCATCTAAGATTTCGTGGTTGGTGTTGTACACTACAGTCTTCATATCACCAGTTGCTGGAGCAGAAATAACTACTCTCTTCGCACCTGCTTTAATATGTAATTCAGCTTTTTCTTTATCTGTAAAGAATCCAGTTGATTCAATTACTACATCCACATTGTGCGCACCCCAAGGAATTTGAGATGGATCTCTTTGTGCGTAGATTTTAACTGTATGACCATTTACCACAATAGCATCTTCTGTTGCTTTTACATCAGCATCAAAACGACCTTGTGCACTATCATACTTTAATAAGTGTGCTAAAACAGCTGGAGAAGTTAAGTCGTTGATAGCAACCACATCAATTCCTTCCATGTTATAAATTTGACGGAAAACCAAACGGCCAATTCTTCCAAAACCATTAATCGCAACTTTAACTGAACTCATAGTATTAAATTTTATATTTTTCAATAGGAGACGCGAAGTTACCATCTTTTTAAAAAATTTCCCTCAAAAAGAGAATTAAAAACGCAGTAATTATCAACAAAATCAAGGATTTATACGAACCATTGATAGTTTCAGAAAAATGGGCGCCTTCCAAACCCCGTCCATAAAATTGATTTTCAACGAAAAATATGCAAAATGATTTGGCAGTAAAGCGATTGCGTCCTATTTTTGCGACCCGATTGACAAAGGTCTATCAAACGACGGCCGGTTCGTCTATCGGCTAGGACAGCCCCCTTTCACGGGGCAAAGACGGGTTCGATTCCCGTACCGGCTACAAAGCCTTCCCGAGCAATTGGGGAGGCTTTTTTAATGCCTAGTCTAACATGATCCACCACACCCAGTTATTAATTTAATAAAAAGCCCGGTATTGGTCAATTTAATTAGCATGAATTGAAAATACATGGGATGCTCTCTTTGGACCCATTCCATATAGGTACTTGATGCTAAAGCTTCATTCGGGATTATTTAATAAAATGTTTTTCATTGAAGGGTAGATGTATCTTTATAATATAAAAGAACTGTCTCTT
>CAWULX010000131.1:0-3951 GCA_963923775.1 uncultured bacterium | reverse complement strand
ATTACTACCGTACCTGTGGGGATATGCGTTAACATCACCTTAGTCTCTACTTTGTTTACGTTCTGTCCACCTGCACCACCACTTCTAGCAGTTTCCATTTTTACATCGGCCGGATTCAATACAAAATCAACTTCTTCTGCCTCTGGCATTACCGCCACTGTTGCTGCAGAAGTATGCACCCTACCTTGAGTCTCTGTACTAGGAACTCTTTGCACACGATGTACACCTGATTCAAATTTCAAAGTACCATATACATCTTCACCAGTTACTTCTAAAATAACTTCCTTATAGCCACCAACGGTTCCTTCACTTTCACTTGCAACAGCTACTTTCCAACCTTTCTTCTGGCAATACCTTGTATACATTGTCAATAAATCGCCCACAAACAAACTTGCTTCATCACCACCGGTTCCTGCTCTTAATTCAATAATGGCATTCTTATCATCCTGAGGATCTTTTGGAATTAATAATTTTGTCAATTCTTTTTCCAAACTATCTTTCTCCGTTTCTAATTCTGGTAATTCCATTTTAGCCAACTCACGCATATCTGCATCATCTCCATTCAAACTGTCTTTAGCAAATTGATAATCTGCCAATACTTTCACATATCTCAAATAAGGCTGCACGATTTTTTCTAAGGAACGGTATTCCTTACTCATTTTACCAAACTCAGATTGGTTATTAATGATCTCCGGATTGGTCAAAGCCACCCCTACTTGGTCAAATCTAGCTTTTATGGCTTCTAATTTATCTAACATAGTCGTTTTTCTGTGCGCAAAAATAGTTATTTTAGTTGTCAATTAAAACAATCCCTTCTTATGAAAATTTTAGCACCCCTATTTATGGCGCTTTCTATTGGAGCTCAAGCACAATCTATACATTTTAAATCGGTAGTGGTAGATACACATAATGATGCTGTTACAGCTTGTATTGAGAAGAAAGTAAGCTTGGATCAAGACTTAAGAGGGATTAACCACTCTGATTTAAAAAGATTCAAAGAAGGTGGATTGGACTACCAATTATTCTCTATTTGGTGCGATGGTGATAAAAAGAACCCTTATGCTTGGGCGATGAGAGAGATGGATACTTTGGATGCAGTTGCTGCAAGAAATCCAGACAAAATGGTGGTAGCTAAAAATTGGGGGCAAATTCAAAAAGCATTGAAAGAAGGAAAATTAGTAGCTCAATATGGTGTGGAAGGTGGACATATGATTGAGGATGATATCAATAGATTAGATACTTTTTATAAAAGAGGTGTTAGATACATGACATTGACTTGGAATAATTCTCCTAGTTGGGCAAGTTCTCATGCGGATGAAAAAGATCCTAAATATACTGGACCTAGAGGTTTAACTCCTTTTGGGAAACAGATCATTCAAAGAATGAACAAATTAGGAATCATAGTTGATATTTCACACGTTGGTGAAGCCACTTTCTGGGATGCCATCAAAACAACTACTAAACCAGTCATTGCTTCACATAGTAATGCTTATAGTATTTGTCCAGTTACTAGAAATTTAAAAGACGATCAAATCAAAGCAGTAGGTAAAAATGGTGGCGTGATTCATTTAAATTTTTTCTCTGCTTTTGTAGATAGTACTTTCCAAGCAAAGAATATGGCTTTCAGAAGAAAACATAAAGCCGAATTAGATTCTTTATTAGCTACAGGTATTCAACCTGAGTATGCGCAATCAACATTAGCAGAAAAATATAAAGAAGAATCAGATGCTAATAAACCAGATATAGAAGCATTGATGAAACACTTGGATCATATTGTAAAATTGATAGGCGTAGATCATGTAGGATTGGGATCTGATTTTGATGGTATTGATTCTGCTCCAAAACAATTAAGAACAGTAGTGGATTATCCAGAATTTACTAAAGCATTAATTAAAAGAGGTTATTCAGATAAGGATATTGCTAAAATCTTAGGGGGCAATTTCTTAAGAGTGTACCGCGCCAATAATGTAAATTAATAATGTAGCAATCGCTGCATAGTTTCATCCAATCTTGCATTGGCTAAATATTGTTTCTCTAACTCCAGATTAAATGGAATAGGCGTATCCAAAGAAGCACAACGCATCACAGGTGCGTCTAATTGTTGGAAACAATGTTCTGCAATCCATGCAGCAATATCTGCTCCAATGCCTCCTGTTAAATTGTCTTCATGTAATACCAATACCTTACCTGTGGTTTCAACAGCTTCAGCAATGGCTTCATAATCCATAGGCGCTAAAGATCTAAGATCCAAAAGAGTTATCGAAATTTCTGGATGTTGTTCTTGATAAGCTTTTGCCCACAAGACACCCATTCCATAAGTAATAAT
This sequence comes from uncultured bacterium, assembly GCA_963923775.1. GTDB lineage: Bacteria > Bacteroidota > Bacteroidia > Chitinophagales > Chitinophagaceae > Sediminibacterium. The sequence goes on along the minus strand of CAWULX010000131.1, from coordinate 1,625 downwards.
TGTAGCAGCTGTTCCTCTTGTAATAAAATGCGCTTTACCAATAGCTAATTGATAATAAGCTTCTGGAACTTCACCTTCTAATTTTCTATACAAAGCTTTATGCTCAAAAAATAAAACTGGATTAGGATCAAGCAATGCGGCAATTAATAAACCTTTAGCATCTGCAGGATTACTAGGATACACTACTTTCAATCCAGGCACATGTGTAAACCATGCTTCATTAGATTGGGAATGAAAAGGACCAGCACCCACACCAGCACCTGTTGGCATTCTAACAACTACATCTGCATTTTGCCCCCATCTATAATGCATCTTTGCAAGGTTATTGACTATCTGATTAAACCCTACAGAAACAAAATCAGCAAATTGCATTTCCATCACTGATTTAATACCTTCTAAACTTAAACCTAGTGCAGCACCTACAATGGCACTCTCACAAATAGGTGTATTGCGTATTCTTTGCTTACCAAATTTTTCTACAAAACCTTCTGTTACTTTAAAGGCACCACCATACTCTGCAATATCTTGACCCATAATGACCATCTCTGGATAACGCTCCATAGTTTGCATCAATGCATCACTAATAGCTTCAATAAATCTTTTTTGTTGAAAATTTCCAAGACTATCTCTGTTGGCAAAAACATCTTGATACACTTGCACACCAGTTTCCACATTTGGCGCAAAAACATCTGCTAATTCAGCCTCAACGGAGGGGCTAAAAACGCTTGGCTCCATTGCATTTGCCAAGTCTTGTTCAATTTGATGCTTGATTTCGTTTTTAATTTCAGCAACCTGCATTTCATTTAATACTCCTTCACTCACCAAATATTGTTCATAATTTTTAATAGGATCTTTTCTTGACCAAGCTTCCATTAATTCCTTAGGAACATATTTTACACCACTTGCTTCTTCATGTCCACGCATTCTAAAAGTGACACATTCAATTAAATAAGGTTTTTGATGATTGATACAATATTCTCTTACGTTTTTAATGGTTTCATACACTTCTAGAATATTATTTCCATCAATCTTAACACCCTCCATACCATAACCCTTAGCACGATCTACTAAATGCTCACAAGCATATTGCTCATTTGTAGGTGTACTTAAACCGTATCCATTATTTTCAATAATAAAAATTACTGGTAAATTCCAGACAGCTGCTACATTCAAAGCTTCATGAAAATCTCCTTCACTTGTTCCTCCGTCACCTGTGAATGCAATGGTTGCTTTTAATAAGCCTCTTTGTTGATATGCTAACGCTACACCATCTGCTATGGCCAATTGAGGACCCAGATGTGAAATCATTCCACAAACATGGTGTGCAGCAGAACCAAAATGAAAACTTCTTTCTCTTGCTTTACTATAACTATCTCTATCGCCCTGCCATTGTTTAAATAAATCCACCAATGACATATTACGAGAAGTGAATACACCTAAATTTCTGTGCAAAGGCATGATCCATTCTGTAGAATCCATAGCCAATGTTGCACCCACCGAAATGGCTTCTTGACCAATTCCGCTAAACCATTTACTAATTTTACCTTGACGCAACAGAACCAACATTTTATCTTCTATCATTCTAGGTAATACCATCGAACGATATAAATGAATTAATTGTTGAT
>CAWULX010000130.1:0-3986 GCA_963923775.1 uncultured bacterium | reverse complement strand
GTTTATCAACATCCACCCATCCTGCACTATTTGCCAAAGGACTAGATTTAATAAAATCTGGAGAAGATTGTGGAGGTGTTACATGTATCATATCGAAATTTATCCAAGTTTCCACATCTTTATTATTTTCGCCAATTCCAATAAATTTTGCTTTTTTATTTTGTCCATCAATTTCAACAAGTTTCTGCATGAAGTTTAAATGAATATTTGCTCTTTCACAAACCTTCAATAAGGTTTTTTCATACACAGGAACAGCAAATAATTTACCAATACCGCTCCAATATTGAATATTTATATTTTTCAAAACACCATGTTTTCTAAAATAATCGGCAGCCATATACATAATTTTGTGAGGCGCACCACCACATTTTACAGGTGTATGTGGATTATGAAAAATTGCAGAGCCGTTTTTTAAATTTTTGATGCACTCAAAAGTATATGGAGCATTTTCAAAGCTATAATTTGAACAAACTCCATTTTTGCCAAGGTTTTCTTTTAGGCCTTTAATCTCATTCCAGTTTAATTGAATTCCTGCAGCAACAACAAGGAATTGATATTCAATAATTTGACCATCATTGAGTTGAATTTGATTTAGATCTGGCAAGAATGTAGTAACTGATTGCTGAATCCAGGTAACACCTTTTGGCATCACTTCAGACTCGTTTCTTACAGTATCATTTATATCAAAAACTCCACTACCAACCAAAGTCCAAGCGGGTTGATAGTAATGTTTTTGTGCCGGATCTATTATTGCTATATCTAGCTTTTTATCTTTTATTAATAATTTTGAAGCAACACTAATCCCAGCATTACCTCCACCAATAATTACGATTTGAAAATTTTTATTCATGACATTAATTTTTTGTATAGTTATCATAAAACTTTTAACTATAAAGTGACATTTATCACACAAATAAATTACATCATAAATTCGAGAAATAAGTATTTAGGTCGAAATCTGTCTTAGTTGCAACACCTGTTTCAATGGCTGCTTTAGCAACTGCTTTTGATATATTGGGCAATAATCTTTTATCAAAGGGCTTTGGAATTATATAATTTGGACCAAAAGATAATTCTCTAATTCCATATAAATCAATAAGTTCCGGAGTAATTGGCTGCTTTACTAATGCAGCAATTGCTTTAACTGCAGCAATTTTCATTGCCTCGTTGATTGCAGTTGCCTTTACATCTAAAGCTGCTCTAAAAATATAGGGGAACCCTAGTACATTGTTGACTTGATTTGGATAATCACTTCTACCTGTAGCAAAGATTATATCTTTTCTGCTAGCCATTGCTAAATCATAAGAAATTTCAGGATTGGGATTAGCTAGTGCGAAAATTATTGGATTCTTAGCCATAGATTTTACCATGTCTTCTGTGATTACATCTGCTTTAGACAAGCCAACAAATGCATCTGCCCCTTCAAGTGCATCAGAAAGTGATAAATCCTTAGGAAATTTTGAATTTGCAAATGGTAATTTATACTTATTTAGATCATCTCTACTTTCTGAAATAAGACCCTTTGAATCAAACAATAATAAATTATCTTTTGATAACCCTATTGATAAATATAAATTTGCACAAGCAATAGAAGCGGCTCCTGCTCCATTCATTACCAGTTTAATATCACTCAAATTCTTTCCAGCCAATTCAATTGCATTGATTAATGCCGCAGCACTTACAATAGCGGTACCATGTTGATCATCATGCATAACAGGTATGGACAAAGACTTAGTTAACTTATCTTCAATCTCAAAACAGGCTGGTGCAGAAATATCTTCCAAATTAATACCTCCAAAAGTAGGAGAAATTAGTTCTACTGCTCTAACAAATTCATCCACTTTTTCTGTATTAATTTCAATGTCAAAAGAATCAATGTCTGCAAAAATTTTAAAAAGGACAGCCTTGCCTTCCATTACTGGCTTAGATGCTTCAGGGCCTATATTACCAAGACCTAATACTGCAGTTCCATTAGTTATTACCGCAACTAAATTACCCTTATTGGTATAATCATACACCAGCTTTGAATTAGAAGATATTTCCAAACATGGTTCAGCAACACCTGGCGAATAGGCTAATGATAAATCTTTAGGAGTCTTAGTTTCTTTGGTTGGAACAACTTGTATTTTACCTGGTTTTTTATACTTATGATATCTTAATGCTTCTAATTTCATACTTTGTTATTTTTAATAAAAAAAAGAGGCCCAGTCTAGCTAGGCCCCTTGATACAATTTTTTAAAAATTAAAAGCCGGTTTTCAAATAACCCCAATTTTCTTCTTGTTTTAAAATTAATTCCGCAACTCCTGAGGGGACTGTTCCCACTTTTTCAATCAACATTTCTTTTGTAATATTATGCTTTCTCATTGTATTTTCACATGCCACAAATTGAATTTTATCAGAGGTTAGTTTATAAACATCTTCCTTTAGATGAGACTTTTCCTTTAATAAAAAATCTATCGCTTTCCCGTGCACTACTACTTCAATTTGTACTTGTCCTGGCCATATTTTTTGAAAATTTCTAATATTACCAATAACTCCAGACCATGCCGATGTGTCTGCAGAATTTAACTGCATAACTACTTTATGCATCTTAACAGATGTGATTGAGTTTTGAGCATTCGATTTTATTGAAATCGAAAAAACAAGTAAAAACAATACTGAAGTGATTTTCATTGATTTCTTGGATTTAAGCTAAAATAAGTAAAAAAATTAATTTTTAATTGTTTCTATTTTATTTATAACATAGTTGATGGACATACATAATCACTGATCATAAAGTTACCACTCTCTTTTATTGCTTTAAAACCACCTTTAACATCAATCAAATTTTCAAATCCTCTTGCCTTTAATATAGAAACAAAAATCATTGATCTATACCCACCTGCACAATGAACATAATAGGTTTTTTTCTTATCGATTTGAGCCATACTATCATTAATAAAATCAAGTGGCGCGTTTTCAGCATTAATAATATGCTCACTAAAGTATTCAGACTTCTTACGCACATCTAATATAACTGCATTAGAGTCATTTTTAATAATATCAGCTAATTGATCTGCGTCAACTGATTGAATAGTGTCAAATTCTTCACCAGCTTTTTTCCATGCTTCAAATCCGCCTTTTAAATAACCAATACAAAAGTCATAGCCAACTCTTGCAAGTCTTGTTATCACCTCTTCTTCTCTGCCTTCTTCAGTTACTAATAATATTTCTTGCTTAATATCAGGTATCATTGCGCCAACCCATGGTGCAAAACTACCATCAATACCAATATTGATTGAATTAGGAACAAACCCTTTGGCAAATACTTGTGCATCTCTAGTATCTAAAATTAATGCATTGGTTTCATTGGCCGCAGCTTCAAAAGCTTCTGGGCTTAATGCATGTTGTCCGCGTTCTAAAACCTTGTCAATACTATCATATCCTTGAATATTCATCAAAACATTCAAAGGAAAATATCCTGGAGGAGCTACCAAGCCATCTAATACAGCTTTTTTAAATTCATCTTTGGTTAATGATGGATCAAGTGCATAGTTTGTCTTTTTTTGATTACCCAATGTATCGGTAGTCTCTTTACTCATATTCTTTCCGCATGCAGAGCCTGCCCCATGTGCAGGATATACAATAATATCATCTGCCAATGGCATAATTTTATTTCTCAAAGAATCATATAAATGACCTGCCAAAATATCTTCAGTTAATTCTGCTTTTACTTTTTGAGCTAAATCTGGTCGTCCTACATCACCAATAAACAAAGTATCACCACTAAATAATGCAGCTTCTTTTCCGTTTTCATCAATTAACAAAAAACAAGTACTTTCCATTGTATGCCCAGGTGTATGAATAACTTTTATTTTTGCATTTCCCAAAGTAAGCACCTCTCCATCATTTGCGGTATGCATTTCAAAACCAGCATTAGCTGTAGGGCCATACACTATTGTTGCACCAGTTTTTTTAGCTAGATCAATATGACCAGATACAAAAT
>CAWULX010000129.1:0-4015 GCA_963923775.1 uncultured bacterium | reverse complement strand
ACACAAGGAGTATCGTCGGCAGCGTCAGATGTGTATAAGAGACAGGTTCTGCTGTCGGCATGTTATCAATACCCAATCTTTTAGCTGTATCACTTCTAGTTAATTCTGCTAAATCTAAATGTTCAGATAATTTCATAATTGTTTAACGTTTATGTTTTATAATTATTGTGTAGGGCCATCTTTTTTCATAATAGATTTTGCCGTTCCTAATCCTAAACACCCAAAAATAACTAGTCCAACTGTTTCTACTAATATAGGTGAAGGAGCTGTTTCTAATGAGCTAAATGAATTTTGGTACATAGTACCTGCTAATGTTAAGGATAATAAAAATCCTACTAAACGATTCATGCTATATTTTCCAGAATCATCTTTAAAAAATTGTTTCATATTATTTAATTGTATCTGTTTTAACTTTACCCCAAAAATTCTTTTTTTCTTTTACTTGGATGGTATCGTGTATATAAATAGTATCTCTTAAATTATTTTTTAAATCTTTAATTTCTGCTTTTAAAGAACTTATTTTAGCAACTGCATTAGTTACCAAAAGCTTTTCTTTTTTACTTGCCATTGTTTGAACCTCAACTGATTTTATATTGGTTTCATTTACTCGTTTCATTAATTGTTCAAATTCAACATCTCTATCTGTTTTTTGAGCTGAAACATTGCAACCTAATAAAAATAAAATAAATAAATATTTCATTAGTTAATTTTTTGAATTTTACCTAATTGTTCTAAAGTAGAAAGTTTAGTAGTTGCTGCTGCTAAACTTGAATCACATCTCCTTAAAGCATTTGTAACTATATCTAATCTTGTTTCTAATTTTTCAATTTTAACGTCTTGACTTTTTGCTTGACCTTGAAAAGTGCTTCGTACATCAATGTATAAATAGCCAATAGCTACTAAAACAATAAATAATGTTCCAACCACAGGGTTAGAAGCAAACTCTTTAAATTTAATTGGTACCATGATTTATATTTTTTTTTAAAATAATTTTTTATATAATCCTACACTTATTTGATTAGTCGTGTAACTTAAAGTATAGGTTTCGTTTTGTTTTTTGTAATTAATACCCACTCCCACTCCGATTCTATTGTCAAATCTTCTTAAATCACCTATAAGTCCTAGATACAATTCGTTTTTAGGCTTGTGGTAAATGTCGTGTGTAATTGTAATGGTTTTCTGTACTAAATGTGCGTCATAACCTCTGCCTAAAATTTTGTTTTTAGATATTGTATCTTTAATTGATACGAAATTATCCGTATCTATACGTAATATATCCGAGTATACCTTTACTTCGTTATAATCTTTAATGATGTATGATGTATCGTGAACTGGAAACGTATCAATTAGATAAATACTATCTAAGACTTTGTATGGAATATCTTTACCTCTTTTGTAAATTGTAGTGTCGTGAGGAACTTTTAATGTGTCAATTTTGGTGATGACTTTATCATCAACATGTCTAGGGTCGCTAAACATGAAGAAAAACAATACTATTAATAGTGCTAATATCAATAGATTTTTAGCCATTTTTTTTCAGATGTTTAGTTTTCCAATAGTAATATCTTATGGCAAAAATACCAGAAACTATTGCAACTAAACCAGCTAACAAACTTACTATAGGCTGAATTGCGCTTATAGTAACCACCGCACTTATAACCGAAATGCTAGCTGAAATATCTGCTTGAGAATGATGATTCATGTCAATTTTTTCCCAAATATAATTAAATAAAATAACTTTTACATTTAATTAATCCACCTTTTTTCAGGACATGCTTCCGATCCTTTTGGGCTGAAAACCTTGCCAGAAGTCGTGCATCCACACTTACTGCAATAATCTCTGATGGCTGATTGTACCCAAAATTCACATTTAGTGCATGTTTCAAGCCTTTCAGATGCCAATTTTTTCTGCTCTTCGGTGGCAGTGTACTTAGTCATATATGACATTAAAATCTCTTGAACTTTATTCATATTTATATTGCTTATATATTACAAATATACCATTAATTTTTTTAATTAAATTAAATTAATACCTTTGATAAAAAATTATGGATAATATAATAGATGATGGCTATCAAGTAGGAATGATGCAAAATAGGTATGAAATTCAAAATGCAGTTGAATTTGTCAAAAATTTAAATATTAAAAATTTTATGGAAATTGGGACAAATCAAGGTGGGACATTCTATTGTTGGTCTAAAATCTGTGTGGAGGATGGCTTAAAAATTAGTGTAGATTTGGCACATGGGGCATGGGGTACCGTTAATTTTGATATTGAACACAGAAATAACATCCTCAAAGGTTTAGGTTCAAATGTGCATATTATAAATGGAGATTCTCATAGTGAAGAAATTTATCAAAAAGTTAAGAATGTCGTTGGGAATAATAAATTAGATTTTTTGTTTATTGATGGTGATCATTCTCATCTAGGAGTTAAATTAGATTATCATATGTACAAAGAATTTGTTAAAAAAGATGGTTGGATAGGATTTCATGATATTAAATCAAGCGAAACGCATCATAGTCAAGGTTGCTATGTTGATTATTTTTGGAATGAATTAATAGGGGAAAAAATAACATATATCTGCATTGATAATAAATGGGGTGGAATAGGTATAATTAAAAATTAAAAAATGAAAAAAACAAAACTACTTTATTTAATGAGCCACATTTCTACAGGTGGCATGCCTCAATTTGTACTTAAACGCATACAAACTTTGTTAAATTATACAGATTCGTTTGAAATATTTGTTATTGAATATGATGATTATGGTAAGATATTTCCAGTACAAAGGAATCAAATAATAAAGCTGATAGGAGATAATTTTTTTAGTCTTGGCGAAAACAAGATGCGAGTAATGGAAATCGTAAGGACTGAAGAGATAGATATTGTCCACTTAGATGAAATGCCAGAATCAATGAATAATGATAGGCTTTTTAATGATTTATATCGCAATGATAGAAAATGGAGAATTGTTGAAACTTGCCATAATTCTAATTTTAAACCTCATGAAGAGAAACGATTTCACCCTGATATGTATGCCTTTTGTACTCCTTGGCATGAAAGCGTGTTTGCTGGCATGGATGCTAAATTTGTAACTATACCTTACCCAATAGATGAAGTAAATGATTCTCAAAAATGGTTATCAAGAGCTAAATTAGGATTTGAAGGGAATAAAAAACATGTTATAAATGTAGGTCTATGGACTCCGGGCAAAAATCAAAAAGAAGGATTGGAAATTGCTCGTAAATATCCCGATATGATGTTTCATTTTATTGGTAATCAAGCTGGGAACTTTGAAGATTATTGGAAACCATTGATGGAAAATTTGCCTAGCAATGTAAAGGTTTGGGGGGAAAGAAATGATATATCATCATTTATGGCGGCTGCTGATATTTTTATGTTCAATTCTACTTGGGAACTTAATCCATTAGTAATTCGTGAAGCTATTAGCTATAAATTGCCAATTGTAGCCCGTAATTTGCCTCAATACGCAAATATGTATGATGATTATATTAATCCAATTGAATATACTAATTTAAATACATTATACTGCGATTATAAAGTACCTAACGATTGCACTTCATTAATGTTTGCATTAAGACATGAAGAAGCTTATAATCAATTATTACAATTTCCTATTACAGAACAAAAACCTATTGTAATACAACATTTTGTAGATCAACCTTATTTAGAAATTAAAGGCATTAATTTATTAGATAAAAGAGATGAAGATACAGTATCTATAGTACTTGCACATCCTAATAATGATTTTAGAAAACAATTATTAAAGAATTGTTTAAATAGGCTAAATACTGATATTATTTTATCTGTAAATTATCCTGTAGAAGAAGATACTCAATCATTATGTGATTACGTTATTTATACAAAAGAAAATCCATTATTATATAAAGATGAATTTAAAAAATATAATGTAGCTTTTTACCATTTTTATACTAACCAAAATGGAGAAAAAGTATATGAATTATTTGAAAAAGAACATGGATATTGTGT
>CAWULX010000128.1:0-4057 GCA_963923775.1 uncultured bacterium | reverse complement strand
GCGGGGGTACCTTTTTTAGGCGCTGGTTTCTTTGTAGCCATAATTATCCTTTTTGTAAAACTGAAATCCTTAATTTTTGGTCATTTATTTCGACATCTACCCCGTCTTCAATAGTCGGAACCCAGTCAATTTCCAATGCCAATATTTCGCGGCAAATATAATCGGAAAATTCATTAATGGAGTCCTTCAAATCAGTGTTATCCACAATTCGGAGTAAAATCTTGTCTGTAAGCTCAAAATTGGCCTCTTTTCGGATATTTTGGACCCTATTAACCAATTCTCTCGCATTTCCTTCCTTCAAAAGAGCCTCGCTTAGAGTAATATCCAAAGCTACTGTAAGGGCGTTTTTAACCGCCACGCTCCATCCAGGAATATCCTCTGCGATAATTTCCACCTCAGATACCAATAAGTCAATGGTCTCACCCTCTACCACTAATTCAAAATGACCCTCTTTCTCTAACTGGCTAATTTGAGCCTGATTTAAGGAAGCAATTGCCTGAGAAGCCTGCTTCATTTTAGTACCCAATTTGGCACCCAATAACTTGAAGTTAGGTTTAAGCTTTTTGCTGATCACGCCTTCTGTTTCCGTGATGTAATTGATTTCCTTCACATTTACCTCAGCCAAGATTAATTCTTCCATCAATTCAATCGCCGATTTCATGGCTGGATCCAATACTGGAATTAGAATTTTTTGTAAAGGTTGACGCACTTTGATATTCACTTTCTTTCTGATAGATAAAACCAAAGAACAAATATCTTGTGCCATTTGCATTCTTTGTTCTAAAGCCAAATCAATTTTACTCACATCAGCTTTAGGGAAATCTGCATGATGAATAGAAGAAACTGCATGTCTTTTAGTAATGCCATTTAAATTTCTAAATACTTGATCGCAGAAGAAAGGTGCAATAGGTGCCATTAATCTTGTGATGGTTTCTAAACATTCATACAAGGTTTGATAAGCAGCAATTTTATCTTCTGTATAAGTTCCTTTCCAGAATCTTCTTCTACATAAACGTACATACCAGTTACTCAAATGCTCATCCACAAAGCTTTCTATTGCACGACCAGCAATGGTTGGCTCGAAATCATCCATTGCTTGAGTGACTGTTTGTGTCAATGTATTTAAAGAAGAAATAATCCAACGATCAATTTCTGGTCTGTCTTTTACAGGAATATATGCTTGTTCAAATTTGAATCCATCCACATTTGCATACAATACAAAAAACTGATAAGTATTATACAAAGTGCCAAAGAATTTTCTTTGAACTTCTTGTATACCTGATAAATCAAATTTTAAATTATCCCATGGAGATGCATTGGTTACTAAATACCATCTAGTGGCATCTGCACCATATTGTTCGATAGTTTCGAATGGATTCACCACATTACCCAAACGCTTGCTCATTTTGTTTCCATTCTTATCTAATACCAAGCCATTACTCATTACCGCTTTGTAGGCTACACTATCAAATAACATTACAGCTAGTGTGTGTAATGTATAAAACCAACCTCTGGTTTGATCCACCCCTTCACAAATAAAATCCGCAGGAAATGCTTCCCCTTTTTCTACTAAATCTTTATTATCAAATGGATAATGCCATTGTGCATAAGGCATCGCACCAGAATCAAACCATACATCTACTAAATCTGGCACACGCTTCATTGGCTTACCTGATGGGCTTAATAGCTCAATTTGATCTACATATGGCTTATGTAAATCCACATCCAATTTGCCCTCCACAATTTGCAAATTCACCTCTTTATTATACCCTTTCTCCTTGGCTGCAACAAAAGCGGCAGTTAATTCATCAATGGATCCAATACAAATTTCTTCTGCACCATCTTCTGTTCTCCAAATAGGTAATGGTGTTCCCCAATACCTGCTTCTAGATAAATTCCAGTCCACCATATTCTCTAACCAATTTCCGAAACGACCTTCACCTGTACTTTTTGGTTTCCAGTTAATGGTTTTATTTAATTCCACCATTCTCTCTTTCACAGCAGTGGTCTTAATAAACCATGCATCTAATGGATAGTATAAAATGGGTTTATCTGTTCTCCAACAATGAGGATAATTATGTTCGTATTTTTCTACTTTGAAAGCACGATTTTCTTTTTTCAATTTCACGCAAATGTCAACATTCACATCTTGAAAATCTTTTTCGTCTTTATAATTCTTTACATATCTGCCACTAAACTCACCCACGCCGTCTACAAATTTTCCTTCTCTATCAACTAGCGTGATAATACCTAAATTATTTTTTTGACCTACTTTATAGTCATCCGCACCAAATGCTGGAGAAGTATGTACAATACCAGTTCCGTCTTCTGTAGTAACAAAATCTCCTAAAATAATTTTAAAAGGATCTCCTTCAAATGTTGCAGGATCATTTGCTTCAAATGGCATTAATTGTTCGTAACGAAAATTATTTAATTGCGACCCTTTAAATTCTGTCAATACTTTCCAAGGCAAAATTTTATCGCCTTCTGCAAAATTGTCTATAGTTAAACCTTCTTCCTTGAAATATTTTGATAATAAAGCCTTTGCAAGCACCACATTCACAGGCCTTGCTGTATATGGATTATAGGTAGCCACTAATACATATTCTATATTTGGACCTACAGTTAAACCTAGGTTAGAAGGCAATGTCCATGGCGTGGTTGTCCAAGCCATGTAATAAATATCTTGATTGTTTTTGTTTGCAGCTACCGCATCAAACAAGAATTTACTTTCTGCTGATTCAATAGCTTTAAACATTACCACAGCAGAAGTGTCTTTTACGTCTTTATAGGTTCCCGGCTGATTTAATTCATGAGAACTTAAACCAGTTCCTGCAGCAGGAGAATAAGGTTGTATACTTACACTTTGATATAAATATCCTTTTTTATAAAGTGTACTTAATATCCACCATAGGGTTTCAATATAATTATTCTCAAAAGTGATGTAAGGATTATTCAAGTCAACCCAATAACCCATTTTATTGGTGATATCATCCCACTCTTTCTTATATCTTAAAACTGCTTCTCTACATTTTTTATTATACTCTTCAATGCTAATTTTCTTACCAATATCTTCTTTTGTAATTCCCAATTCTTTCTCCACACCCAACTCTACTGGCAAACCATGTGTATCCCAACCACCTTTTCTTTTTACCTGAAATCCTTGCATGGTTTTATACCTACAAGTCATGTCTTTTAAAGTTCTAGAAATGACATGGTGAATACCAGGCATACCATTGGCACTGGGAGGCCCTTCATAAAATACAAAAGGCGTTTTACCTTCACGTAATTGAACAGATTGCTCAAAAGCCTGCTCTTTTTTCCAAGCAGCTAATATTTCTGCCTCAATGGTTGGCAGATGTAGTCCACTAAATTCTGGGTATTGGTTACTCATAAAAGGCTTATCCTAGCTGATTTTTAGGGCACGAAGGTACGAAATAAGCCTGGAAAAACTAGCCTAAGGATGGGTTTCAGAAGAGGTATTTTCCGTAATTTCTTCCTTAAAAAAGCGATTTTGGAAGACAAATAGGGAAATAACCCCAGTACTGATAGCCATATCGGCAAAATTGAATACCGGTCTAAAAAACTCAAATTCTTCCCCTCCCCAAATTGGGAACCAAGATGGAAAATGTGCATCTCTAATAATGGGAAAATAAAACATATCCACTACTCTACCATGCAAGAAAGAAGCATAGCCTCCCCCTTCTGGGAAAAGATGAGCCACCATGGTAGTATATGGCACACTTGCCTCGAAGATCATTCCATAAAACAAACTATCAATTAAATTCCCCACCGCACCAGCATAAATTAAAGCAACGCAAATGATAAATCCATTATGATATTTTTTTTCTATAAAACCTTTTATTAAGAATGTGCCCCAAACAACGGCTACCAATCTAAATAGTGTTAAGGCTATTTTACCCCAATCTCCACCAAATTTCAAACCCCATGCCATTCCTTCATTTTCTATGAAATGCAACCTTGCCCAAGAGCCAATCATAGCATGTTCTTCTCCAATGAAAAAATTTAATTTGATATAAAATTTGATTGCTTGATC
>CAWULX010000127.1:0-4067 GCA_963923775.1 uncultured bacterium | reverse complement strand
TTAAATCCTTGCCTCAGTTTTTTGATTTGATTTTAATTGATGCACCTTGCAGTGGCAGTGGATTGTTTAGAAAAGATCCCAATGCCATTGAAGAGTGGAGTTTAGATCATGTTCAGCATTGTAGCATAAGACAAACAAGAATCATTGATGACACTTGGTCATCTATCAAAGAGGGAGGTTTTTTAATATATGCCACCTGCTCTTATTCCAAAGCAGAAGATGAGCAGATAATGGATTATATCGCTTCTTTAGACGGAATGAAAAATATTCCTATCTCAATTCCATCGGCGTTTAATATTATTGAGACGGAAAGTGATGAACACAAAGCAAAAGGGTATCGCGCATATCCAAATTTAATTAAAGGGGAAGGTTTTTTTATTGCGGTTTTTCAAAAACAATCTTCTAATAGTTCCTATGCAATTAATGCAACTCATGGATTAATAGATTCGACAAAAAATGAAAAAGAAATTGTTGCAAATCATTTTCAAATACCAACACATAAGTATTTAATAACACATCAACAAAATTTGATAGCGCTTTCTGAAGCGTGGAAAGAACAACTTCAAATAATCGCCAGTCATTTATATATTAAAAAGATGGGTATGACTATTGGTGCCATTAAAGGAAAGGATTTGATTCCTAGTCATGATTTGGCAATGTCTTGTTGGGAAAATTTGCCTTATGATGCTACTGAAATTAATTTGGAAACTGCTTTACAATATTTAAGAAGAGCAGATTTAACTATTGAAGGGAAAAAAGGATGGGTTTTATTAAGATACATGAATATTGGATTAGGCTGGATAAAAGCACTACCCAATAGGTCTAATAATTACTATCCAAATGAATGGAGAATTCTGAATTACTAGATCTTAGGTATGTTATTATTGTTTAATATGTAATTTTAAGCATTTCTTTGCATTTTCATGTTGTACCTTTGCGCCATGTACAAAAGACTACTAATATTGATGGTTTTGGCTTTGGGTATTTTTACTCAGACTTCTTCTTTTGCTGCAAAACATAAAAAGCAAGTAAAAAAGAAGCATACCTCTTCTATAGCCCATAAGAAAACTTCTAAAAAGAAAAAGTCTTCCTATTATGCTAAAAATAGTCGTAAGCATAAAAAATCTAAACATCGTAAAGGATATCGTCTTTCTTCAGAAGAATTAGCTGCTGATAGAGCAAAGCGCTCAGCATCTAAAGACATGATTGCACAAAATTTAGAGAAGAAAAAACAAACTGATAGTGCACATAAACTGGTTTTTGTAAATGTAAATAAAGAAGAAGAAGGCTATTTTGCAAGTATGTTTTCTAAACAAAAAGAAGCAGCTAGTTTTCAAACTATTGAAGGCACTGCTGCTGTTTTTAAAAGTGTAAGTGGTTGGGAGGATAAGAAATTTTATATTTTAACCAATGATATTCCTGTTGGAACTTTAGTAAGAATTACCACTCCTGATTTTAAAAGTATTTGCGCAAAAGTAATTAGTGCTTTGCCAGATATGGGTAATAGTATTCAATACAGATTGAATGATGCAGCTGCTGCAATACTAGGCATGACTTCTAAGACTTTTAAAATTTCTGTAACTTATTAATCTATTTTATGAAATGTAAATTTTTTGTAAGCCTAATTGCTATGGCTTTATTTTTTGTTTCTTGTGCTCAAAACAATGTTGACGTACAAAATTCGCAACAGCCTCAAACTATTTCTGCTTCGCAGTTTAAAGCTGCCATTGAAAAGCCTGGTGTACAAGTATTAGATGTGCGTACAGCAGGAGAGTATCAATCTGGACATATTCAAAATGCTTTACAAGCTAATTGGAATGATGCCAAAGAATTTCAAGATAGGACACAACATTTAGATAAAACAAAGACAGTGTATGTTTACTGTCAAGCAGGAGGAAGAAGTGCTGCAGCGCAAACTTATTTAATGGAGAAAGGGTATACTGTAGTGAATTTAGAGGGAGGAATGAGTAATTGGAAAATGAATCAGTTACCAGTGGAGGGAAATGCAAATGCAGTTCAAATGCGCGTTGCAGATTTTGATAAAGTGATTGCAGAAAACAAATTGGTTTTAGTAGATATTGGTGCAACTTGGTGCCCACCTTGTAGAAAAATGCAACCTACCATTGATCAAGTTAAAAAAGAACAAGCTGCTGCTTTATATTTCTTAGCTGTAGATGGGGGAGTTGATATGGAGGTGATGAAACATGTGCAATTTGAATCCCTGCCTACTTTTATTATTTACAAGAATGGAAAAGAAGTATGGAGAAAACAAGGAATAGTAGCTAAAGAAGAGTTTCAAAAAGTATTTAATACTAAGTAGCGCGATAACCTCTTAAGAAATCTTCAATAGGCATTCTTTTTTTGCCCTCCCATTGAATATCATTTAATATCAAATAGCCATTTTCACATGCGAATTTGGCTATTTTTTTATCTTCTATAATAAAACTACCTGGTGCTTCTTTAGGAGTGGTGATTTCTTTTCTAGTAAAAAATAATTTTACCACTTTACCATCTACTTTAGTTATGGCACCTGGGAAAGGAGCCAAGCCTCTTACCATATTATGAATTCGCTCTACAGATTGATGCCAATTGATTTCACAATCTTTGGTAAATATTTTAGGAGCATGTTTATCTACACTTGGAATGGCTTGTGGTTGGGAGGTAATATTTTTTTGTACTAATCCGTTAACAGTTTTTACTAAAACATTGGCACCTACTTCCATCATAACATCATGCAATTCTCCAGCCGTCATGTTTTCGGAGATGGCTATTTTTTCTTGCATTAATATATCGCCTGTATCTATTGCATGTTGTAATTGGAAGGTAGTAACGCCGGTAATTTTTTCTCCATTCATAATAGCCCAATTAATAGGAGCTGCTCCTCTGTAATCAGGTAATAAAGATCCATGAACATTTAAAGTACCCATGGGTGGGAAAGACCAAATTTTTTCAGGTAACATTCTAAAGGCCACCACAATTTGTATATCTGGATGATAAGAAATCAGCGCTTCTAAAAATTCAGGAGCTTTTAATTTCTCTGGTTGCAAAACCGGTAAATTATGTGATAAGGCAAATTGCTTTACGGCACTTTGTTGCAATTGCATGCCTCTGCCTGCTGGCTTATCTGGAGCAGTCACTACAGCAACCACATTCATCTTCGCCTCTATTAAAGCTTTTAATGAAGCTACTGCGAAAGCGGGAGTACCCATAAATACAATTCTTGGACCTTGATTCATGGCACAAAGTTACTTAGAATTATGTACTTTTGCTCTTTGCACCTATGGTGCTTTATTTAAACTAAACAATATGCAACAAGTAAAAAATGGGGATACCATTCAAGTGCATTATCACGGTAAATTAACTACTGGTGAAACATTTGATTCTTCTGAAGGAAGAGCCCCTCTAGAATTTGAAGTGGGTTCAGGTATGGTAATTCCTGGTTTTGATAATGGTGTTTTAGGAATGACAGTGGGTGAGAAAAAGACAATACATATTCCTTTTATGGAAGCTTATGGTCCTAAACAACCAGAAATGATTGTTGAATTTCCAAAAACACAATTTCCTTCAGATTTAAATCCCGCAGTGGGAATGGCATTAACAATGAATAATGGTCAAGGTCAACAATTCCAAGTAATAGTGATTGAAGTTAAAGAAGAAGTAGTGGTATTAGACGCTAATCATTCTTTGGCTGGACAAGACTTAACTTTTGATTTAGAATTAGTAGGTATTGATAGTCCTTCAAAAATTATCATGCCTTAATATTTTGATAAATTTTGTGCAAAAGGCGGCCTTCTTGAAGGCCGCCTTTTTTATTCCCTAAAATCAAATTATCTTCAGGCATCTTTTAAATTTATTATCAAAAATATGAGTGTTAAAGTGCCAGGTGTTGCGGAAAGATTTATGCGATATGTTCAAATTGACACACAAAGTGATCCAAATAGCGCTAGTTTCCCAAGCACTGCGAAACAATTAAACTTGTCCAAACTTTTAGTAGAAGAATTAATCTCTTTTGGAATTGAAGATGCACACTTAGATGCCAATGGTTATGTAATGGCAACCATCCCTGC
>CAWULX010000126.1:0-4155 GCA_963923775.1 uncultured bacterium | reverse complement strand
TGGAACAAAGAACACTTTCAGCTGCTTACAAATTTTATTGTGACAAAAATTTAGAAGATGCTCATACAGCTGAAGCTGATGCAATGGCAACTTTTGAGGTATTAGAAGCACAAGTGGTTAAATATCCTCAGATTGGTAATACAGTAGATTCTATAGTTAAATTTACTGGTGAAGATCAGATTATTGATTTTGCCAGAAGATTTGTCTATGAAAATGGAATTGCTGTTTTTAATTTCGGTAAACATAAGGGAAAACCTGTTAATCAAGTACTTAAGGAAGAGCCACAATACTATGATTGGATGATGAAAGGTGATTTTGCCCTGCATACTAAACAAAAATTGACTGAAATTCTTAATAAGTCAATATTAAATAAATAGCTTATATTTACATATAATATAAAATTTTAATAATCACTATACCCCCTTATCAGTGAAAAAATTAGTCATCATCCCTACCTATAACGAGAAAGAAAATATTCTTTCCATCGTTAATGCAGTTTTATCTCTAAAGGGAGCTTTTGACATTTTAGTGATTGATGATGGTTCTCCAGATGGCACTGCCCAAATTATAAAAGATTTTATCCCTAAACATCCTGGTAGATTATTTATAGAAGAAAGATCGGGTAAATTAGGTTTAGGTACTGCCTATATACATGGTTTTAAATGGGCTTTAGAAAAAAAATATGATTATATTTTTGAAATGGATGCGGATTTTTCACATAATCCCAATGATTTAGAAAGATTATATTCCGCTTGTGAAATGGAGGGCGCTGATCTAAGTATTGGGAGTAGGTATGTAAAAGGTGGAGCAACTGAAAACTGGCCAATTGATAGATTGATTTATTCTAAAGGAGGATCTGCATATACAAGAATAATAACAGGGATGCCTGTAAAAGATCCTACTGCTGGTTTTGTTTGTTATAAAAATAAAGTACTAGCTTCTATCGATTTAGATAAAATAAATTTTATTGGTTATGCCTTTCAAATTGAGATGAAATTTGCCTCATGGAGATTAGGCTTTAGATTAAAAGAAGTTCCTATTACATTCATAGACAGAAAAATTGGAACAAGTAAAATGTCTAAAGGCATCATTAAAGAAGCCATTTTTGGTGTTTTAAATATGCAATGGCAACATATTACTGGTCGCTTTATAAAAAATATAAAGCGTGTTTATGTATCCTTATTTTTATAATATCTAGAATTCTAAAATAAAACCTACAGTAGGGGTGATGAATACCTGGTTACCATCTGCCAAAGAAGGAATTGCATTTGATCCATCTTTTTTAAGTGGTTTTCCGTCAGAAGTTTTAAACGTGCCATCTGGGTTAGATTCAAATATATAAGCTCTTGGAGCCACACTTGTACTACCATACCAATTGGTTACATCTAAGAAGAAATCTAAAGTTGCTTTTTTATAAAAATATTTTTTATCTAATCTTAGGTCACTTGAATGAAAAGGATTCACTCTTAAAGTATTTAATTGAGTATAATCAAATACTCCTTGTTTTAAAGTTGCAAAGTTTAATCTACTTGCGACACTATCATACGGAGTATAAGGGGTTCCACCTTGGAATCTAAATTTAATACCTAGCTCCCAGTTTTTATTAAATTTATATCCAGCAGTTAAACTTAGTAAATGGATATTCTCCCAAGCACTTGGTATAAATTTGCCAGCAAAATTGGTATAAGAACTTCGAAAGAAACTATAACTTGCAACTCCAAAGAATCTTTTGGTTAATTTTTGTTGGGCAAACAATTCAAATCCATAGCTTTTACCAAAACCCTTAGTGCTAATTGGCTCATTTCCTAATATATTAAAATCTGCACCCAGGTTGGATAAGCTAATTCCTTTTTGAATACTAATAGGTACGCCAAAATATTTTTTGGCAAATACTTCTGCCGTAAATCTTGTCGCATCGCTTGGTATATATTCTATACCTGCTACATAGTGATTGCTTCCAATGTAATCAGCATTTTTATTAACAAAATTGCCATTTAAGTCTTTAAATCCAAGAACTGTCAAAGGAGCCACTTTGAAATATCTTCCTATAGAAGCATTCAAATTAATTTTATCAGTTAATACATAACTAAAGCCAATTCTAGGAGAGATTCTACTCATAAAATCTTTACCAGAATTATTAAATCCATTTCCATCTGTTCTAATACCTGCGCTAATTCCTAATCTATTATTGAAGGCTCTTTTACCCAATTGGAAAAATGCACCATATTTTTTGAATGCAAGATCCGTAAAGTAATTATATTTCAAAGGTGATGCAATTGTTTGGGTAGCATTTAATGGTATAAATGATTTAAGTACCTGATAAGTATAGTTGTCATATTCTACTGTTTGGATATTTGCACCAGTTGTCCACTTTAAACCTAAAAAACTCTTTGTGATATCAAACCTTACTTTATTCTCAATTTCATTGGATCTAAATTGTAAAGTCAATTCCCCCTTATTTTGGGATAAATTATCTTCATATTTTTCATTTAGATTATTCAAATGATTTCTACTCATACTAATTGTCCAATATCCTTTATTAATTAATCTTTTTAAAGAAACGCCCATTGTATAACTCCATTGATTAATAGAGGGACTAGAATTTAAGGCATAAATTTTAGCAGGTGTGGCATTTCTAGGAGTTACAAAATGGAAATCATCAATTGCCCCAATACCTAAAAAAGTCAATGTTGTTTTAGAGTTTATTTGATGCGTTATTTTATATTGAAAATCCCAGAAATTCGGTCTAATGGGTAAATCTAATACATGAAATAAATATTGTAAATAACTTCTTCTAGCAGATGCCAAGAAAGTTGTTTTACCTGATTTAGAAAGTGGCCCGTTGAAAGTGGTAGCAAACTCTGTAGCACCCATTCTGATATTGGACTCTAATTTATTGGGGTTCCCCCTCTTTTGTTTGAATTCAAAAACTGAAGATAAAGCATTGTCAAATTTTGCATCAAATGCCGAAGTTGATAATTTAACTTCATCTATAAAAGAAACATTTAAAATACCTTGTGGGCCACCGGCACTACCTTGGGTAGAGAAGTGGTTTATAACAGGTATTTCAATTCCATCTAAATAAAAAACATTTTCATTTGGAGCACCACCTCTTACAATAATATCATTTCTAAATCCAGCACTGGTACTTGCAGATCCAGTTACACCAGGTAGGCTTTGCACAACTTTAGAAATATCAAAATTACTACCAGGGCTAGATTTAATTTCTTCTGCCGTTAATTTTTGTACACTTAATGGTGTTTCTAGGGTAGCGGCTCTCACGGTTTTTCTATTACCACCCACCAATACTTCTTTTAAGGTAACCTCTTGTGGCAATAATTCAATAGTATTAATAGTCTCATTACCAGAACTTACCACTACATTATATAAAGTAAATGGGATACTTCCTAATGAAGTAAAAACCACTTGATATTGACCCGTGGGGATCATCTTAATTTGATATCTCCCTAAACTATCGGATACAGAAGAAAAAGGGGTATTTAGCACTTTGACAGTAACCCCAGCAATAGGATTTTGGGTATTCTTATTAACAATCCAACCAGATAGGGTACCCTTTGTTTGTCCCTGAACTTTAATGGAAAATGTAAAGACTACAATAATCAATATTAAATACCTCATATTAGAACAAATATTTATGTAATTTATAACAATTTAATTTCTAAATAGTTTAACTAACTTAGGAATTCAAAAAAATTAAACAATGAAGCTATTTTCTTTAGTGGTTGCTATGTTCTTAACTTTTGTGGGTTTTGCTCAAAAAAAGCCCTTAGATCATACTGTTTACGATCAGTGGCAGTCAGTTAAAGAAACTGTAATGGATCCCAACGGACAATTTATAGCATATACTGTTGTACCTCAAGAAGGAGATGGAATGCTTTTTATAAGAAATTTAAATACAAATGTTGATTTTAAGATTCCAAGAGGATCTCAAATTGTATTTAGTGAAGACGGGAATTATCTATTTGGTAAAGTCAAGCCTTTTTATTCAGAAACAAGGAAAGCTAAAATTGAAAAGAAAAAAGCTGATGAATTACCCAAGGATAGTTTGTTTATCTACCATCTACAAACTGCAAATTTGGAGAAAATTGCTTCTGTAAAATCCTTTCAAATACCCTCAAAATCTGTCTCTTATAC
>CAWULX010000125.1:0-4200 GCA_963923775.1 uncultured bacterium | reverse complement strand
AACTATTTTTGTGTTCTATGCACGTAATAGAACATTTAACAAAGGCAAAACACACTTTATTATCATATGAAGTGTTGCCTCCATTGAAAGGAAAGACCATTAAGTCATTGTTTGATCATATAGATCCTTTGATGGAATTCAAGCCATCTTGGATCAATGTTACTTATCACAGAAGCGAGACCATTGCTAGAACTAAGGAAGATGGAAGCACCGAGATGGTGGATGTGCGCAAGCGTCCTGGTACCGTAGGTATCTGTGCTGCCATTATGAACCATTATAATGTGGATGCCATTCCGCATATTATCTGTGGTGGTTTTTCTAAAAGAGAAACCGAAGATGCTTTAATTGATTTACAATTCTTGGGAATTGACAATGTATTAGTGTTAAGAGGTGATGCAGAGAAAGGACAAAAAACATTTGTACCAACACCTAATGGAAACAAGCAAGCGATTGATTTATTAAAACAGATTGTAGATTTAAATAACGGTGTTTATTTAGACAAAGACATATTGAACGGAAGTAAAACCAATTTCTGTATGGGTGTATCTGGTTATCCAGAAAAACATTTTGAAGCGCCTAGTATGGAATTTGATTTACAAAAAGCCAAAGAAAAAGTAGACGCAGGTGCTCAATATATTATGACACAAATGTTTTTTGATAACAAAAAATATTTTGAATATGTAGACGCTTGCAGAAGTATTGGTATTAATGTGCCTATTATTCCAGGATTAAAACCTATTACCAATAAAAAACAATTAACTGTTTTACCAAGTATATTCTTTGTTGATATACCAGAAGCATTGTCTAAAGCAATGAATGCAGCTACTACAGATGAAGCTTGTGAGCAAGTAGGTGCAGAGTGGTTGGTACAACAAAGTAAAGAGCTAAAAGCAGCAGGAGTGCCTGTTTTACACTACTACACATTAGGCAAGCCTAAAGTGATAAGAGATGTAGTATCTAAAGTATTTTAAAAGAAGGGGCTAAATTTTTAGCCCCTTCTTTTATTTTTTAGCCTTGCTTTTTAAAAAATCATCAAACTGACTTATAGTTAAATTTTTCGCAATAATTCTTTTATTAGCATCTAATAAATAAAAAGTAGGTGTTTTAAATACATCATACAATTGTCTAATAGTGGTTGGTTTTCTATTCGCAATTTCTGCATTTAAAGCTGCTTCGGTTTGATATACATGAAACCAATTATTGATCTGATTATCTTCTATAAATTTTTTCCAAGCTACTAATTCTTTGTAGTTAATATTTACACCAACAATTTGAACCCCCAATGCTTTCCAGCTTGCTTTATACATGGAGTCTAATTGTGGAATTTCTATCTTACAATGGCTACAAGTGGGATCCCAGAAAGCAATAAAGGTATAGGGTGCAGCTGTTTTGTATAAAGAGAAGGGTTTGTCATCAATGGTATTGATATCTAATGAGGGCGCTGCTAATCCTAATTGGTTGGCCATCATACTATAGGCTCTTTCGGTGATCGATTTTTTAGAAGCTTCATTTAATAAAATCGTATCTCCTTTTGCAAAAAAGTTTTGGTATAAGTGAATAAACACTTTGTCCTGTCCCATAAATTCTGGACTAATATATTTATTGGTAAACTTGAATAATAAAAAAGGATAAATCTCCTTACCAGTTTTGGCAACTGTTAACATATATTGCACTTCTTCAATAATGGAATCAGCATCTCTTGCCACATAATTTTTAAAATATTCATCTAGTTTAGCTTCAAAAAAAGGAGTTCTTATTAATCTATTGTCGTTAAACAGAACATTATCCCAAAAATGGTTTTTCACATAATAAAATGGATACAAGCTATCTGCCTTTCCATTGATCATAGGAATAGCTGGGGCTTCTGGGCGCTGCATAACATTTAATAAATAGCTCATCATTGAATTGGGATAAGTCTTCATAAAAGAATTTCTCTTATCCTTCAATTCTTTGTCTTTAGCAATATATTGTTCTCTGTAGGTAGACGAATCTGCTGAAGTAGTAGAAGTTTTAAATTTATTTTCAATGGCAGCTAGTTCTCCTCCAATTTTATTAACTGCGGCAGAATAGGCTTTAAATAAATCGTTTTCGTTAGAACCTATAATGCTATAATTAGATAGGTTATTGGTGTCTGCAATAATTTTAAACTTTTGAGTATCATCTACTAAAAAATCAAATAAGATATTGTACTTAGGGTTCACTAAAAAATAAACACCAGGAGTCAGTTTTTGAGGGCCTTTAAAAACGCCTTCACTTTTTTCATTCAACACACAGGAATCTGCTAAAACCTTATTATTACCATAATTGGTTCCAATATAAATTTTGGTATTTTGATAAGGTTTAAGGCTTATCTGAATAGCATGACCATTAGAGACAGCTTGCTTTTTCTCCTGAGACCAACTTTGTTGAAACAATCCAGTTATTAAAAATACTAAACATATCCTCTTTTTCATAGATCCTTTTTAATTAGATTCAAATATAATTTATAAGTCCCATTTTATTCAAAAATCAATGATGGTTGAGTACCTTTGTGTAAGTGAGAAAAAATAAACAAGCCCCTATATTAGAAAAAGTATTGATTGAGGATTATGCCGCAGAAGGCAAGTCTTTGGCAAGAGTGGATGGGAAAGTAGTTTTTGTGGAAGGAGCGGTGCCAGGTGATATTGTAGATATCCAATTACAAAAAAATAAAGCCGACTGGGCAGAAGGCTTTGCAAAAACATTTCATAGTTATTCGGCCAATAGAGTACAACCATTTTGTACGCATTTTGGCGTTTGTGGTGGATGTCAATGGCAGATGTTGCCTTATGCACAACAATTACAATACAAGCATAAGCAAGTTGTAGATAATCTAACAAGAATTGCAAAAGTGGCTTTACCAGAGATTGCACCCATTTTAGGAGCAAGTCCTACAGAAGGATACAGAAATAAAGTGGAGTATACATTTGCTACAGAAAAATTTATTCCCTTCGAGGCATTTAGAGAAATGAAGGTAGCGGGCACTTTGCCAGAAAAATCTGTAGGCGCAGGTGGATTTCATGCAAGAGGTTTTTTTGAAAAAGTAGTGGAGATAGATACCTGTCATTTACAAGAAGAGCCCACTAATTTAATGAGAAAGGCAGTGGCTCAGTTTGCAGTGGACAATGAGATGCCATTTTACAATATCAAACAACATATTGGTTGGCTAAGAAATATGTTTGTAAGAAATACAACACAGGGTGAATGGATGGTGAATTTGATATTGGGATATGAAGACAAAGAAAAAAGAGAAGCTCTATTAGATTTATTATTACAACAGTTTCCGCAGATTACTACTTTATTGTATACCATTAATACCAAACGAAATGATAGTATGCAAGATTTAGTGCCACAGGTTTATTTTGGGAATGGCTATATCACAGAAAAATTAGAAAATTTTAAATTTAAAATAAGTCCTAAATCTTTTTTTCAAACCAATTCTTATCAAGCTACAAAATTATATCAGGTAACTAGAGATTTTGCAGAACTCAATGGCAAGGAGGTAGTATATGATTTGTATTGTGGTACTGGAAGTATTGGAATATTCTGTAGTAAAGACGCAAAAAAAATTGTGGGAGTCGAAGTAGTGGCAGATGCTATTGAAGATGCTAAAATAAATGCGTCTATCAATGGCTTAGAAGACACAGCGTTTTTTGCAGGAGATGTAATAGATATTTGTGATGATGCATTTTTTGCAGCCCATGGAAAACCAGATGTAATTATTACGGATCCTCCAAGAGCGGGTATGCACGAAAAGCTGGTGCGCAAATTATTAGAAATGGAAGCGCCAACCATAGTGTATGTAAGCTGTAATCCAGCAACACAAGCAAGAGACTTGGCACTATTAGATGAAAAATACAAAGTAACTAAGATACAGCCAGTAGATATGTTTCCACATACCTTACATATCGAAAATGTAGTTCAACTTAAAAGAAAATAAACAATGACTCAATTTAGACCTACGCGTTTTGAAGTGTTGCCTACGATTGTAAAAAACCTATTAATCATTAATGGTTTATTATTCTTAGCACAAAATACTTTTGCAGGACCTACTAGTACTTTTTCTTTCGAAGATTATTTAGCACTACATGCATGGCAAAGTGAATTGTTCAAACCATGGCAATTAATTACACACATGTTTTTGCATGGAGACTTTGGGCATATTTTTGGAAACATGTTGGC
>CAWULX010000124.1:0-4204 GCA_963923775.1 uncultured bacterium | reverse complement strand
TCGTGTTTGTGCAGCAAACCAATTCATCATCGTTCAAGGTAACTAATTAGTTATTTGAATATTTTATCGGGTAGGGGCAACTTTATTGATTGCCTCTACCTATTTTAACATTTAAAAACCATTTTATGGCTAAGTTAAAGGCAAGATCAGTTGGTATATCAGATGCCAATTTTTCACAATTAGGTGAAATTAGAGAAACAAGACAACAAGAAGAGGCTTTTGCAGCCATCAATGAAGCACCGGCTTCTGCTACCGGAACTACTTTCAAGATTTTTAAATTATCAGATACTAAGAAAAATGGTAGATACCATATGGAAGGTATTGATGATGTTTGGAGTGAAAAGAAAGGCAGAATGGAAAGAATCCGACTTTTAAGAGGTTATCCAAGTATTTGGGTAGAAGATCAAAAAGGTCTTGAAAAATCATTTGTAGAGCAAAATAGAAGGAGTTTAGTTTTTGATCGTAGAGTATTAAGAATTGCCGACTATGATGTAGAAGCACTTGAGTTTTTAAGTTTATGTAATGCCAATCTTGATAATCCAAATAGAAAGGGTACAAGAAAGGTTACATTTTTCCAATGGAATCCAAAGAGAACTGCAGAACTTGAAAGAGCTAAACGAGTTGCTAAAGTTGAGGCTATTAAATATGCTTCACTTGCTAGCGATGAGGAAATGCGTAAACATTGTAATTTCTTAGGAATTTCTTTTGTAGATGAATTAGGTATGCCTAAATCATTAGAAGCATTAAGAAATGACTACGAATTATATGCAGAAGCACAACCTAATAAGTTTATGCAAAGTGCTGGGTCTAAGGAAGTTGAAATAGCTTATATAGTAAAAAAAGCTTTAATTGATAACAAAATTGACACTACAACCAAACGAGGTTCAGCTTATTGGTCAAATAATGGTGGATTTATTTGTAAGATACCTTCAGATAAAAAACCACAAAATTATTTAGTTGAATTTGCTATGTATCCTCAAGATGAAAGCGTGGCATTTTTGGAGCAGTTAAAAAAATTATTATAACTATCCCCCCTAAACAAAGAAGCCCTGTAGCCTAAAAATTACGGGGCTTTTTTATTGTTTTTTCGTATATTTGTTACTACAACTTATATACATGAATGTTAATGATATGTACCGTATTTGCCAATATGCCATTAATAAGGCGCAAAACGGTTATTTAACAAGTTCGGAGTTTAATTTGCTTGTAAATCAAGCACAAATTTCTCATTTGGATTACTTATTAGGTGAATTCCAACAATATCAATATGGTAGAGCGCAAGCGCGTGTTTCATATAGTCAAAATGAGAATGTAAGACAAAGATTAACTCCATTAATATTTAAGGAGAATTTAACTGTTCCTCCAGATGGCATTTGCGCATATCCAAATAACTATATGCAAGTAGATGCTATGTGGACTAGTGATGGTTTGCATAGAATTAGATTTGTTCCTCAAGATAGTTTATATTCATATTACAATAGTCAAATAGATCCAGTTGAAGACCATCCAATTTATATGTTATTATATGAAGGATTTCAATTTTATCCATTAAATATTGGCACAGCAAAATTATCTTATGTGACTACAGCTCCGCAAATTTTGTGGGCTTATACATTAGATGGTAATAATAGACCTGTTTATGATCCAGTAGCTAGCGAACAGCCAGTATGGTATGAAACAGATTTATTGGAAATAATAGCTAGAGTATTAAAGCTTGTTGGAGTAAACTTGCAAATTGGTCAGGTTGAACAATACGCTAATCAAGTAACACAAATTGGGCAATAATGACAAGAAGAATATTTATAGAAAGAATTTTAAGGCAGATATATAATGGTCAGCCATCTGACGATTCTAATATCACATATAATTTAGTTAATCAATGGCTAAATGATGGTATTGGATTGGCAGTTAAAAAAAATTATGCAGATAGCATCCAAATGGATGGAGTTGCATATGTAAATAATTCATTTTATACAACATTTACTAATTTAGATATTGCAGCTGAAACAGTTGACAATGTTACTTATAGTGTTGACTTACCATTAATACCGTTAGGATTAGGTAAAAATGAAGGTATAGCAACATTACAGTTTGTAGGAGATAAAAAAACTTCACAAACTGCAATTCCATTAAGCATGAATCAAGTTGCTTATCAAGAACTATTAAGACCAATTCAAAATAAAATTGTTTACTGGATTGAAGGTAAAAATATTTATATTAAAAGTTCAATACCATTGACATCATATAAGGCAACAATTAGAATGATTAGTGGTGGTGATTCTACAGATTTAGAATCAACATTAGTTGTGCCAGATGATTATGTACCAATGATTGTTGAATATATAAAAAATCAATTAGCTTTTGAAAAATCAAGACCTATTGATACTGCAAATGATGGCGTTGACAACAATAACTAACAATATATGAAACCAATTAGAGATTTTGTTTTAGTAAAACCATGTGTAGCAGATGAAATTACAGAAGGAGGATTATTCATTCCTGAAAATTATAGGGAAAGAAGTTCAAAAGCTGAAGTTGTTTCTGTTGGTAATGGAACATCTAAAATAAAAATGGAAGCAAAAAAAGATGATATTGTTTTCCATATAAAAGGAGCAGGAGAACCAATTATCATAAATGATGAAATGCATTATTTAATTCGTCAAAATGATATATTAGCTTACGTTTCAAATAATTAAATATGTCGCAACAAAGAAATTATATAACATTAGATTCAGTTATCAATGATTACATTGATGAAAGTGAACAATCAGTACATAAGTATGCTAAGCTTTATAACATAGCTGTAAGAGGTATGGAAAAGCTTGGACTTGATTTTTTTTACAAAATAAGAACTGTCAAGATTGCTATTGATACAACAAATTATACGGCACAGTTACCTAATGACTATATAAGCTTTACAAAAATTGGAGTATTAAATTCAGTAGGAGAAATTATTCCTTTGAAATATAATCCAAAAATGACATATTATGCAGACCAACAGCCAGACAGACTTGCTTTAACACAAGATGATACATTGGCTACATGGTATCAAAAAGATTTACCATTATGGTTTAATTATTGGGATGGATATGGTTTTCAAAACATTTATGGATTACCTAGTGGATCTCCATTTGTAGGTCAATTTAAAATTGACGATTCTAATGGAGTAGTTTTATTAAATGAATATTTTTATTATTCATATTTGATGATAGAATATTTATCTAGCGGTAATCCAGAAGAAACATTCAGAATACCAATTCAATTTAGAGAAGCTATGATTGCTTGGTTATCTTGGAGAGATATAGCTACCGTTCCTAGTTCAAGAAAAGGTAATTTAGGTGACAAAAGAGATAGAGCAAGAGAATTCTATAATCAAAGAAGAATAGCAAATGCTCAATTCAAGCCATTATACTTAATGGATACTTACGAATGGAATTTAGATAATCAAAGAATGACAGTTAAGGCATAAGACATGATAATAAACAATCCATTTAATGGTAAGCTCAATTTAGATGTCGCAGAATACCGAATAAGTAATGGCGATTATATTGATGCTTTAAATATAACTAAAGATGCGCAAGGGCGTGGTCAAGATAGGGTTGTTTCTAATATTTTAGGTAATACCTTGATACCATATACTTTACCAGAAGGAACTAATAAAATTATTGGATTTTTCCCAGATAAAGTAAGAAATAGGGCTTATTATTTTTTATGGAATGATTTAGGATATAATAGTATTCTTTATTATGACGTAGATGCTAATAATGTAATAAAAGTATTAGAAAGTAAAACTGATAGTAATGGAGTAGATATATTAAATTTTGATCCATCTTATAAAGTTTTATCTGTTAATATATTTTATAGAGATGAAGAAGGAGATATATTGTATTTTAATGATTCATATAATCCACCAAGAAACATAAATGTAATAAATGTTTATGGTACATCATGGAAAGCTGAATATTTGCTTGTTGCAAAAGCTCCACCTGTGATGCCTCCAAAGGTAACATATGAGAATGATGAAAATATTACAATTAATAATTTAAGAAATAAGTTATTTCAGTTTTCATATAGATTTGTTTATGACAATAATGAAAAATCTGTTTGGAGTTCTAAAAGTATAGTTCCGCTTCCTCAACAACCAACATTAACATTAACATATAATCTGTCTCTTATACACATCTCCGAGCCCACGAGACCTCTC
>CAWULX010000123.1:0-4212 GCA_963923775.1 uncultured bacterium | reverse complement strand
TGTCTCCATTTAATGCTTGGGTATTAAGTAAGAGTTTAGAAACTTTAGAAGTGCGTATGGATCGCCACTGCTCTAATGCACAGTATATCGCAGAAAAATTAGAGGGTAATGATAAAATCAATTTTGTTAAATATCCTTTCTTAGCTTCTCATCCACAACATGCCATTGCCAAAGCACAAATGAAAAATGGTGGCGGCATTGTTTGCTTTGAATTAAAAGGTGGCCTTGAAGCAGGAAGAAGATTCTTGAACCAAATTAAAATGCTTTCTTTAACCGCTAATTTAGGTGACACCAGGAGCATTGCATCACATCCAGCTAGCACCACACATGCAAAATTATCAGAAGCTGAACGCAAAGCAACAGGCATTACACCAGGCCTTATCAGGATCTCAGTTGGCTTAGAACACCGTGAAGATATTTTAGCAGATATATTACAGGCTTTAAGCTAATATTTCAGCACTTGTAGCTCGTTTTTTCGGGTATTTTTTAGTATTTTGAATGCGCTAAAAAAACCACAAGTATGAAATTAAAGACCGGCTTTATGCTATCTGCCATGATGTTTCTCCAATATTATATATGGGGCGCTTGGTATGTAACCATGGGAACTTATATGGGTGAAGTATTAAAATCTTCGGGTGTGGATGTAGGTGCTGCCTATAGTGCAGGTGCTATTGCCACCATTATCTCACCTTTCTTCGTAGGTATGATTGCAGACAAGTTTTTTGCTGCACAAAAAATTATGGGTGTATTGCATTTAGTAGGCGCTGCCCTTTTGTATTATGCAACACAAGTAGACAATACCAGCTTTTATTGGGTAATCTTGGTTTATTCTTTATTATACATGCCAACCATTGCTTTAAGTAATAGCGTTGCTTTTGCTCAAATGACTGATCCAGGAAAACAATTCCCTTGGATCAGGGTTTTCGGAACATTAGGATGGATTGTGGCTGGATTAATTATTTCTAAATTAGGTATTGAAAAAACTGCTGGCACATTTCATGTTGCAGCAATTGTATCTGCTGTATTAGGAGTAATTAGTTTTGTATTACCTAACACACCACCAAAGGGAGCTAGCACTAAAACAGATTTAGGCGCTATCTTAGGAAAAGATGCTTTCGTATTATTAAAAGAAAAATCTTATTTAGTATTTTTTATTGCTGCTATTTTAATTTGTATCCCTCTTTCTTTTTACTACGGATTTGCTAATCCATTCTTAAACGAAGTGGGTTTAGAAAATGTAGCAGGTAAAATGACGATGGGTCAAATGTCAGAAGCCATCTTCATCTTAGCTATTCCTTTCCTATTTAATAAGATTGGTGTGAAGAAGATGTTGATCTTAGGAATGAGCGCATGGGTGTTAAGATATATTTGTTTTGCTTACGGCACAACAGATGCAAGCTGGATGTTATATGCCGGAATTATTTTACATGGGGTTTGTTATGACTTCTTCTTTGTAACAGGTTATATGTATACAGAGAAAGCTGCAGGCGAAACTATTAAGAATGCCGCACAAGGTTTATTTACTTTTGCTACCTATGGCGTTGGTATGTTTATAGGGACATGGTATAGTGGCTTTGTAGTAGACCAGCATAAATTAGGAGAAGCACAACATGCTTGGACCAATATTTGGTTAACTCCTGCTGCGATTGCTGGTGCGGTATTAATCGCATTTATTCTTTTTTTCAAGGAAAGAAAATCAGCAGCAACTGCTTAAATTATTCAACACTAAAATTAATATACGATGCGTATTGCAATGTTAGGATCAGGATTCATCGGCAGATTTTATGCGGATGCCCTACAAGGATACAGAAGTAAAGATAAGGTGGTGAGTATTTATGCTCGCCGTGAAGAATCTGCAAAACAATTTGCTGCAGATTATAACTGTGCTCATTGGACGACAGATATGGAAGAAGCCATTGCTCATCCAGAAGTGGATGTGGTTTGTATCTCACTTCCCAACCATGTGCATGAAGCTGCGGTAATGTTATGTTGCAAACATAAAAAAGCAGTCATGACAACTAAGCCTCTTGGTCGTAATGGTGAAGAAGCTAAGAGAATGTTGATTGCAGTAGAAGAAGCAGGTATTTTCAATGGGTATTTAGAAGACCTTGTATATACGCCTAAATTTATCAAAGCCCATCAAAGTGTAAAAGATGGTGCATTAGGCAGAGTATTGTGGGCAAAGTCTAGAGAGACTCACCCTGGCCCACATAGTGAATGGTTCTGGGATATTAACCAAGCAGGTGGTGGTTGTATTTTGGATTTAGGTTGCCACTGCGTGGAGATTTCTAGAAGTTATATTGGAAAAGATATTAAACCTATTGAAGTAATGTGTTGGGCCGATACACAAGTAAAACCAATTGACGCAGAAGACCACGCAATTGGATTGGTTAAATACGAGAATGGAGCAATTGGACAGTTTGAAGTAAGCTGGACTTTTAGAGGTGGATTAGACTTAAGAGATGAAGTAATGGGAACAGAAGGCACCATTTGGATTAATAGTTTTTTAAGAACTGGTTTTGAAATGTTCACTACTGGAAAAGGCGGTGACTATATTGCTGAGAAAGCAGAGAGCGATAGAGGTTGGTTATTCCCAGTGGGTGATGAATTAAACGAACTAGGCTATAACCATATGTTTATGGATATGTTTAATGCTATGGAAAAAGGAATTGCACCTAAAGAAACTTTCTATGATGGCTATGTAGTGAATTGTGTCTTAGATGCTGCATATAGATCTGCTAAGTCTAAATTATGGGAACCCGTAAAATTAGATATTTGGAGAGGACAAGAAGGGTTAACCAAGGAAAGTCATTTGGTAGAATACGATAAAGACCACTACTTAGTAAAAGAAGAAATGACTCACTATGGTGCTAAAAAATTAATCCTAAAGCATAAGACTACAGGGAAGATTACTGAACAAATTATCAACTAAAAATAAAGCCCTTAAATTTTAAGGGCTTTATTTTTTATATACTTTTTTTGAATTTTTCAAAGTTTTGAACTGCAGTCACGATATTCTCAAATGGCTTCTTAGGAAAATCTTGCTCTAAGAAGAAATATTCTGTTCCGGCAATATCTAAATGCTTGAAGGTTTCTTTGAAATCATAAGCACCTTCGCCAAATGGAACAATCTCCCCTGCAGCAGTCATGTCTTTAATATGTAGTAATGGGAATCTACCTTTATTTTTCTTGAAGATCTCTACTGGATTTCTTCCTGCTTTAAATACCCAGCCAAGGTCTAATTCCATCTTCAATATATCAGTACTTATTTGAGAAGTGAAATAATCATAAGATACAATACCATCTGTTGCATCAAATTCAGTAGCATGATTGTGATAAGCCAATTGCACACCTGCTTTTTTTGCTTGTTCACCTGCTCTTTGTAATACTTCGGCAGACTTTTTAATCTCATCTCCAGTTGAAATATTAATATTAGCACATACTAAATAAGGTACACCAGCTTCTGCCATTAAATCTACAAATTCTTGACTATTGCCTTCCAAGGTTTTCATGGTTGGAATAGCAACTGGCTTACCATCAGGGCCGTTGGGAACTTTGACATTAGGTGGCATTTTAAAAGCCCTTCCAATTACATGATGTGATCTCCATTCCATACCCATATCTTGTAGTAATGCTTTAAACTCTTTTGGCTTTCTACCATAAAAACCTTGTTGCTTGCTAAAGGCAGATTCAATATTTTTATACCCTGCAGCTGCCACTTTTTGCAAAGCCCCTACCGTATCAATATCCATTTCATTAAATAAAGTAAACAATTGTATACCAGGCGCAGGCAATGCTTTTTTGGCAAATAAACTATTAGCCCAACCGGCATTGGTTAATAAAGCACCCCCTATACTTAGGGTAGCTGCTTCTTGTAAGAACTGTCTTCTATTTTTCATACGTCATTGTGTTAGTTAGACACAATATAAAAAATTTAGGGTAGTTACACAAATATTTTTAACTTTAATTCTATGGCAAAAAAAGCTTCTTTACACCCTAACTTAAAGCAATTATTAGAAAAGGGTAATCAAATCTACCAAACGGGCATTTCTGTTGACTGTGTTATTTTTGGTTTTCACGAAAACGTACTCAAAATATTAGTACTTGATGTACAGTATATTAACAAAAAAGCTTTACCTGGAGGATTCATTAAAATTAACGAACCTGTAGAAGAAGCAGCTTACAGAGTATTACAAGAAAGAACTGGCGTTC
>CAWULX010000122.1:0-4252 GCA_963923775.1 uncultured bacterium | reverse complement strand
CTTTACAATTAAATTTAAAGCCCATTGTAATCATCAATAAAGTAGATAAAGAAAACTGTCGTCCTGACGAAGTACATGATGCAGTTTTTGAATTATTTTTCAATTTAGATGCAACTGAAGATCAATTAAACTTCCCAACTTTTTATGGTAGTGGAAAGAATGGTTGGTTTAACGATAGCTTAACCCCATGTCAAGATATTACTCCATTAATGGACGGTATTTTGAAATATGTTCCAGGACCACATGTAAAAGAAGGTCCAACACAAATGCAAATTACTTCTTTGGACTATTCAACTTTCTTAGGTAGAATTGCCATTGGTAAAGTAGAAAGAGGTGTGATTAAAGAAGGTCAAAACGTTGTTTTAGTGCAAGCAGATGGCAGCATTAAAAAAAATAAAGTAAAAGAATTATACGTATTTGAAGGAATGGGAAAGCGTAAAGTAACAGAAGTTGTTTCTGGTGACTTATGTGCTGTGGTTGGTTTAGAAGAATTTAATATTGGTGATACTATTGCTGATCCTGAAACACCAGAAGCATTACCTATTATTAGTGTAGACGAACCTACAATGAGCATGACTTTTAGTATCAATAACTCTCCTTTCTTTGGTAAGGAAGGCAAGTTTGTAACTTCAAGACATATTCGTGATCGTTTATTAAAAGAAACAGAAAAAAACCTAGCGTTGCGTGTTGAAGAAACAGATAGTGCAGATAGTTTCTTGGTATATGGTCGTGGTATTTTACACTTGGGTGTATTGGTGGAAACAATGCGTCGTGAAGGTTACGAATTAACTGTGGGTAATCCTCAAGTATTGGTAAAAGATATTGATGGAAGAAAACATGAACCTTTTGAAATCTTGGTGGTTGATGTACCAAGTGAATTTAGCGGTAAAGTAATTGACTTAGTAACTCAGAAGAAGGGTGAAATGTTAATCATGGAATCTAAAGGAACAATGCAACACTTGGAATTTGATATTCCTTCAAGAGGTTTGATTGGTTTACGTTCTCAAATGTTAACACAAACAGCTGGTGAAGCAGTTATGGCACATAGATTCAATGAATATAAGCCTTGGAAAGGACCTATTCCTGGTAGAAACAATGGTGTATTAGTAGCAAAGTTTGCTGGTACAACAACTGCTTATTCAATTGATAAATTGCAAGATAGAGGTAGATTCTTTATAGAACCAGGTGAAGAAGTGTATGCTGGTCAAGTATTAGCAGAACACATTAAGCCAGGTGATTTGAATATTAACGCAGTGGAGATGAAAAAATTAACAAATCACCGTGCGAGTGGCAGTGATGATAGCGTTCGTATTACTCCAAAATTACAATTCACTTTAGAAGAGTGTATGGAATATATTCAGTTTGATGAGTGTATTGAAGTAACTCCAAAATCTGTTCGTATGCGTAAGACTTTGTTAGATGAAAATGATCGAAACAAAGCATCTAAGCAAGCAGCACAGTAATAAAAAATAGGGGCTATAAAATGTAGCCCCTATTTTTTTACCTATCTAATTATTTTTCGGGCTAATTTATTAGCCCCTTTTTTTTATTTAATATCTGACTACAAAAATTATATATAATTTTTGTAGATGGGGAGATTGAAGAAAATCAAAAAGATAAGAATTTAAAAATTAGTTATTTAGCGCTTTCCAAAGCATGTCTTTTAACTCTGTTAAATTACTTTGAATGGCAGAAGAGATAAATATATGTGGAATATTTTCTGGCAATTCTTTTTCAATGGCTTCTTTTAATTCATCATCCAATAAATCAGATTTACTAATGGCAATGATAAATTCTTTCTGTAGAAGCTCAGGATTGAATGCTGCTAATTCACTCTTTAAAATTTCGAATTCTTTTTTATGATCATTAGAATCTGCAGGGATTAAAAATAATAAGACAGCATTCCTTTCAATATGTCTTAAGAATCTATGTCCTAATCCTTTTCCTTCTGCAGCACCTTCAATAATTCCTGGTAAATCTGCAATACAGAAAGATCTATTGTCTCTATAAGCTACCATGCCCAATTGAGGGGTAAGCGTGGTAAATGCGTAGTTGGCAATTTTTGGTTTTGCTGCAGTGATGGTAGATAATAAAGTTGATTTGCCAGCATTGGGAAATCCAACCAATCCAACATCTGCTAATACTTTTAATTCAATTTGTTTCCAACCTTCTGTTCCTTCTTCTCCGGGTTGTGCATATTCTGGAACCTGTTGAGTGGCTGTGGCAAAATTACTATTTCCTAATCCACCTCTTCCTCCTTTTAGCCAAACTATTTCTTGTCCATCATGCAATATTTCGGCTTCTACAATACCTGTTTCTTCATCTTTTGCAATAGTACCTAAAGGCACTTCAATAATAATATCTTTTCCATCTTTTCCTGTACAGTTATTCTTAGTTCCATTTTCTCCATTCTCTGCAATTACATTTTTGTAATAACGTAAATGTAATAAGGTCCATAATTGCGCATTGCCTCTGAGAATGATATGACCTCCACGGCCACCATCACCTCCATCGGGGCCACCCTTAGCAGTTAATTTATTTCTTAGGAAATGTCTACATCCTGCACCGCCATGTCCGCTATGTGCAAATATGCGGATGTAATCAATAAAATTCTTTTCAGACACTAGTTATATATTAATGCACAAAGTTAGTGCAAATGGCTTACTTAGTGGCCTTTAATCCATCAATCAAAATAGTCACCATGTTTTGCTCTAACTCTTCGGCGCTAATTTTTTTGGTTGATCTGTGCCAGCTTTCAATGCCACTTACTGCATGTAAGAATATTAATACCACTGTTGGAGCATCTATTGCTTTAATTTCTTTATTACGGATGCCTTCTTCAATGATAGCTGCTAAACGCTTACGATATACTCTTCTTTGATTCTGATAATTAGATAAGTAAGGATCAGATAGATGCTTCCATTCAGTATCATTCACATAAACTTCTTCGTAATGATTGATCATTTCGTCAATATGAAAACGAAGTATTTTCTCCATTTTTTGAAGTGAACTAATATTTTCTGATTCTATCTCGTCCAATTTTACCATAAAACGATTAGCTACATTAAATACTAATTCATGTAATAACTCGCTCTTAGATTTAATATGATTGTATAAACTAGCTGCCTCTACCCCCACGGCCTCGGCTAAATCACGCATACTAGCTGCTTTATAACCTTTTTCTCTAAATAAACTGGCTGCTTTACTAACAATAACATCTTTTCTAGATATATTCTTTTCGGTCTTTATCCTAGCCATAAAACTAATTTTTGGGTAATTTGTTAGTACAAAATTATATAATAATTACCACGAAATACTAATATTTTTGAAATAATTGGCCATTTTCGTTAGTTTTTGATTATCAAGCATTTAAAAATCGTAGTTTCGCAGCTGAAAAAATTAAAAAAACATGTCTTTAGTAGTAGTAGGCTCAATGGCATTCGATGCTATAGAAACTCCCTTTGGGAAAAGTGATAAAATTATTGGTGGTGCGGCAACTTATATAGCTTGGTGTGCATCCAATTTTACCCCAGTAAAACAGATCTCTGTTGTGGGCGGTGATTTTCCTCAGTCAGAACTAGATGCGCTTACCAATAGAGGAGTTACTTTAGAGGGAGTTCAAATTAAAAAAGACGAGAAAACTTTCTTTTGGAGTGGCAAGTATCATTTGGATATGAACACTCGTGATACTTTAGATACACAACTAAATGTATTAGAAAATTTTCAACCAGTTGTGCCAGATAGTTATCAAGACTGCGAAATTTTAATGTTGGGTAATTTAGTACCTGGTGTACAAAGTAGTGTTATCAAGCAAATGAAAAATCGTCCAAAACTAATTGTAATGGACACCATGAATTTCTGGATGGAAATTATGATGGACGATTTAAAGCATACCATTAGTTTAGTAGATGTTTTATTGGTAAACGATAGCGAAGCTCGTCAATTAAGTGGTGAATTTAGTTTAGTAAAAGCGGCTAAAAAGATTATGACCATGGGCCCAAAATATTTGATCATTAAAAAAGGAGAACATGGTGCATTGTTATTCCATAAAGATGAAGTATTCTTTGCTCCTGCATTGCCTTTAGAAGAGGTTTTTGATCCAACAGGTGCTGGTGATACTTTTGCTGGTGGATTTGTGGCTCACTTAGCAAGAACAAAAGATATTTCTTTTGAAAACATGAAGTCTGCTATTATTTTAGGTAGCGCAATGGCAAGCTTCTGTGTAGAGAAATTCGGTACGCAAAGATTAACC
>CAWULX010000121.1:0-4255 GCA_963923775.1 uncultured bacterium | reverse complement strand
TTGCTTAAATTGAATAAAATCAAATTTGATCTATCCTTATATCTTTAGCAAAGCTTGGAGGAGCAATGGTTTTCCCTTTTGGAAATATGCCAAATAAAGAACTTCCTGAACCGCTCATGCTTGCATAAATAGCCCCTTCATTGTATAGAAAATCTTTTAAAGAGGCGATTAGTGGATGTGCTTCAAAGATGGGTGCTTCAAAATCATTGATCAATTCGTTTTTCCAAATGCTTATATCTTGTTGAACAATTGATGCTATCGATTTTGATTTTACATTTGGATGTAGTTGACCAAAAGCCCATGCTGTAGAAACATGAATACCTGGGTGCACTAAAATGATTGTATATTGACTAAGGTCACATTGTATAGGCTCTAAAATCTCGCCTCTTCCTTTAGCTAGACAAGGTGTTTCGTAAACAAAGAAAGGACAGTCACTTCCTAATTCTGCTGCTAATGAAATCAATTCTTTTTGATTTAACTGTAAGTTATATAATTGATTCATTATTTTTAAAACAGCAGTAGCATCACTGGAACCTCCGCCCAGACCGGCTCCCATAGGAATATGTTTGTGTAAATGAATTTGTGTATTTGAAATCTGAGGAAATTTATTTTTTAATAATTGATATGCCTTAATGCATAAATTATTTTCTTTATCACCTGGAACTGGAATACCAGAATGAGAAAATTGAATTACTTCATTGGTATTTTCTGCAATGCATACTTCCACCATGTCTTTTAATTGAACAGGATAAAAAACCGTTTCTAATTCGTGGTACCCATCCGCTCTTTTTGCCATGATGGATAGGCCTAAATTAATTTTACAAGGTGGAAATTGAATCATGCGCTTTATTTCTTGGATGCATTGCGCTTTGCGATTTCATCTCTAATATCAATAGCTTTGATATAATCTTCTTGCTCCAACACTTCGTTTAATAAATCATTTAATTCGCTCAATGTTAAACTACTTAAATCATTTCCTTTTTTAGTTGGACTATTTTCAATAGGACTGCTGGCATTTTCCGTTTGAACTTGTTCGCTTGCTACGCCAGCCTGATCTAATATATTTTCATAAACATAAATAGGACAGCCAAATCTCACAGCCAATGCCAATGCATCACTTGTTCTGCTATCAATTTCGATAGTATCATTTGCTGTAAAACAAACTAGTTTGGAATAAAAAATGCCTTCTTGTAAATCACAGATATATACTTCTTGTAAAGCAATGTCAAAAGAAGTCATAAAATTTTTCATCAAATCATGGGTCAATGGGCGAGAAGGGTGCATGTTCTCTAAAGCCACAGCGATTGCTTGGGCTTCAAAGCCTCCAATCACTATGGGTAGTCTTCTTGAGCCACCTACTTCTCCCAATATCACTGCATAAGAATTGGACTGCGTGATACTATGAGATAAAGCAACTATTTCTAATTCTATTTTATGCATAAAAATAAAGGCTACTCAAAGTTACATGAATTTCTTATGCACTAGCTTTTGATTTTGTAATGGCAGCGGTTAAAGCCGGTACCACCTCAAAAGCGTCACCTACTACTCCATAATCTGCTGCTTTAAAGAAAGGAGCTTCTGGGTCTTTATTAATTACAACGATTGTTTTACTTCTGTTTACCCCTGCCAAATGTTGTATTGCACCTGAGATACCAATGGCGATATATAAATTAGGAGCAATTTGAATGCCTGTTTGTCCTACGTGTTCATGATGTGGTCTCCAATCTGCGTCAGACACCGGACGGCTACAAGCAGTAGAAGCACCTAATGCCTTTGCTAAATCTAATAAAACGCCCCAGTTTTCTGGTCCTTTTAAACCTCGTCCTCCACTCACCACTAAGCTTGCTTCGGTTAATGGAATTTCTCCTTCAACTTTATTTACAGCAGTAATTTTTATAGTAGATGCTGGAACTGAAATGGCTAAAGGCTCTATACTTGCAGTTCCCTCTGTCAATTGAACGCCAAAACTATTTTGATTGATAGTGATTACTTTAATGGCTGTTTCAATTTTTAGAGAAGCAAAAGCTTTTCCAGAAAAAACAGTCTTAGTTACCACAAAACCATTATCTGTTTTTGGTAAAGCACTTGCACCAGTAACTATGCCTGCATTTAATTTAACTGCCACAGCAGGAGCCACAGCTTTACCATTGGTATTATGTGCAAAAACAACCACATCAGCACCAATAGTTTTAATTGCTTCTGCAACAACAATGGAGTTTACTCTAGCATCAAAATGATTTAAACTATCATTTACCACTTGGTGAACTTTACTCGCACCATATTTGCCTAAAGAAGAAAGATCATCTTTCACATTGCCTAAAACTAAGGCTTCTGCATGTGTGCCCAATTGATTTGCTAAAGCTGTTCCATAAGAGATAGCTTCTAAAGAGGCTTTTTTTATTTCTTGATCTGCTTGATCTATATATATTAATACCATGGTTGATTGATTAATGTGTAATAATTAAATAACTTTTGCTTCTTCTTTCAATAATCTTACTAATTCATCCATTTGTGTTGGATCAATTAATTTAACGCCAGATTTTGCAGGAGGTAAATCAAATTGTTGAATACTAGTTGTTGCAGTTTGAATACTTGCTTCTACCACTTTTAATGGTTTGGTTCTTGCAGCCATAATACCTCGCATATTTGGTATTCTTTGTTCTGCCATTCCTTTTTGACAACTTATAATCAAAGGCAAATTAGTTTCTGCCGTTTCTTCACCACCATCTATTTCTCTTGTTACAATTGCTTTTGTGCCGTCAATCTCTAATTTAGTAGCAGGAGCAAAATAGTTTTGATCCAATAGGGCAGATAGCATAGATCCAATACTTGCACTATTATAATCAATGGTTTCTTTACCAGTTAAAATCAAATCGTATGCACCTTCTTTTGCAACAGCAGCAATTTCTTGCGCTACTACCATCGAATCATTACTTGTGTTATTTACTCTAATAGCTTCATCACCACCCAATGCCAGAGCTTTACGGATAATCGGTTCTGCATCTGCGCCACCCACTGTTACAAGATGTATAGTTACTGCAGGATCTTTCTCTTTTAGTTCAATGGCTCTAACCAATGAATACCATTCGTCGTAAGGGTTGATAATCCATTGTACACCATTTTCATCAAACTTTGTATTACCTTCGGTGAAAGCAATTTTGGCTGTAGTGTCTGGTGTTTTACTTATGCAAACTAGCACCTTCATAATAGTGAATTTTGTGTTTAATCAATATTAGTTGTTTATGCAACTAATGCAAATATAAGGTAGTTTTGTACTATCTAAAGTGCAAAAATAAGTTAAGATGACGCGAATAGAAAGAATTATTGATTTTTTAAATCAACAACCTAAGGATAACTTCTTAAGACATGCACTGGCATTGGAATACATCAAAATCGGAGAGGCCCTAAAAGCAAGGGATTTGTTCATAGATATACTCACAGACTCACCCGATTATATTGGATCTTACTATCATTTAGCAAAATGCTTGGTGGATTTACAAGAAATACAAGCAGCTATTAGTTGGTATGAAAAGGGTATGGCGGCTGCGAAATTGGCCAAGGACGATCATGCCTACAGAGAACTTCAAGCAGCTTATGAAGATTTAGTGTATTAGGTTAGACGATCGTTTAGCTTTTTGTCAATTAAATGAAAAAAGTCTTCAGGTTTGTAAGTTCTCCAATTCTCGAACTCCATTAACTCAATGTAACGATGCAGTTTTTTCA
The DNA here is from genome assembly GCA_963923775.1 of uncultured bacterium. Lineage (GTDB taxonomy): Bacteria > Bacteroidota > Bacteroidia > Chitinophagales > Chitinophagaceae > Sediminibacterium. The sequence continues at coordinate 532 of CAWULX010000121.1, read as the reverse complement.
ATAAAAAATCGTGTTGGGAGGCTTTGTGAAAATTAACCATGACTGCCCATCCGTCTTCATCAGATAATTCCTCATACAATTCTTCATAATAATCTTTATCTCCGTTATGAAAATTGAAAACGCTTTCAGTAATCAATATAAATTTATAAATACCTTCATCCATTAATTTTTCAAGAATTTCTCTTTTGAAAGTCATAATATCATTTTCAATAGCATCATTCCATTCACCAATCATTTCAATTACGGCGAATCCTAATTCGTAATCTGCGTAAATAATTTTTAGGTAAAGGGTTTTGCTTCCAATATTATCCCATTGAGGATGAATATAGTAGTTGTAAACTGTTTGAGAAAATTCAAATTCACTATAAGTTTGGCCAAAAAAAGGAGATTTAGGGTCTTCTTCTGCAGTATACAAATGTCTCCAATGATAGTAAGGTTCAATCTCGTGCATGCAATGCTGTTAGTGCTTGTTGTGATAAGCTAATAATCCTTCGCTAGGTGTTTTCATTATTTTACCTAATTCAAATTCATA
>CAWULX010000120.1:0-4267 GCA_963923775.1 uncultured bacterium | reverse complement strand
TTTTCTTGTCTTTTGTCTTGATTGCTCTCTTCCCAAAGTAATTTAAAAGCATCTTGAACACCATCTTTTTCAGTAGTAAGCTTTTCTACAGTTGTAGTATATAGTGCCTTACCAATTATATTACCTTCATCATCAAGTAAACAATAACGTACAACCTCGTGTCTGTCATATACGTTTACCTCTGTTGTTTTACCACACTCGTCTGCGACATATCTATGTAATTTTTGACCATCATAAGCAACTGTATCAGCTGACTGAAAGTCAATAATTGAACCCAATTCATCTTTATCAATACTTTCTTCGGCTTTTTTACCTCTTACGTTTGTTTTTTGGAAACGCATTTCTGTTTTAGGATTTACCCCTAAAGACATATCATATTCTGGTCTGAAAAATTTAGGTAATCTTCTGAATGGATTTACAACAGTTTTACCAAAGAATTTTTTAGCGTCCAGACCTGTTTTTGACTGAATACCACCATTTGTCATTTTTGTTCTAGTAATATATTCAGTAACAAATAATCCTGCCCAAAACGATTTACCAAAACGTCTTTTTGTAACCTCAAGCATACCCATACAAATAGGATCTTCTATACAATACTGCATAAAATATGCTTTTTCTAAATCTGGAATTCTAAATTTAGGAAATCCAATATCTATTGGCCACCACTGTAAATAAAAATAATGTGTTCCAGTTAAATATGTAGGAACTCCATTATTCATAAACCAAAACCCATTTAATCTTCTATCCCATTCTTGCTTTTTAAATTCTTCTAATTTTTCATCATAAAATTCAATTTCATCATCTTTTTTCTTTTTGTCAAAATCATCCCATCTTTTCATGGTTTCAGCATACCATTTAGGCATGTCCATTCTTTTCCAATACTGCTCAGATTGAATTTCAGATCTTTTATAAACGCCCCTAAACTCTACTTGCTTTGTTATAATATTATAAACATATCCATCTGGAGGTAGATTACATTGTAATCCTTGTACATCAACAATTTTACCACCTTCAATTTTTTCGTACATAATTATGCTTTTTTACCAGCTAATTCTCCAACTGCATCAGCCATATTTTCTGGTGAAAATGGCTTTTTATTAACTTGTACAGTTTTTTCTTCTTTTGATTCCACTCCAATACCAGCTAAAACACCAAGCGATTTTATGGCTGCAGACACACTTTCAGCATCTGTCCATATTTTTTGCAATCTTTCAAATGTTTTATCTTTTGGATCTTCAATCATTTGGCTTGTCAATTTATTATCATTTAATAAATCTGCCATTTCATTAGCCTTTCTTTGTAAACTATAATATAATTTACCTACGCCATCTTGCTCATAATAATTATTTTTACTTTGCAAGAAAACAATCTGTTTTTCTAAATCTTTTATTTTATTTTCTAATTCTGCAGACATACTTCTTTATTTAGTTCTTTAGCGTCTGAAACATTATATCCCACCCATAAGTCACCGTTATTAACCATCTCGGTATATTCATGTTCAACGGCTATAACTTCATTTCTATCATTACCATCTGGAAAATATCTTAATCTTATAATTCTATTTTCAGTACCATCATCATCTTGATATATAATTTCATAGTCGCTTGATATCAAAGTAGCAACAACATTCCCTTTTAATTCTCCGCTTGTAACATAAATTTTATTTTTAATTAATGTTGGAGCAATACCTTCTAAAAATCCTGTGTAAGGTTTAAAAATACGCAAACCTGTTATATAGTTATTTAACGGATTCCATGTGGAACCTTTTTCGCTTCTCCACAAAAAACATTCTACCGTTGGTATTGAAAAATACTGAATTTCAGAAGACGCTTCAGTTGTTGGTCTTAAATAATTAAATATTCTATTTGTATCGTGAGTAGCATTGTGATGTATAAGAATTTCAGCCCCTTCAGGTATTCCATGAGCGCTTACAACAACTGCATTTACTGGTTTTACATAACGCATATTAAAATTATCATATACCCTTTCTAAACGTATTTTAGTGCCATCCTTAAATGTGTGTGTGTTTTTACTTTCTAAATCTACTTTAATAATTACTTTGTCTTTAGGAGCTATCAGTTTCATATTTAATTAATTTAATCAAAGTTACCAATTTTATATATCTACCAAAATTTATTATATTTGTTATGCCAAACAATATTATATAATTTAAAAAAACAAATCATGGCAAGTCAAATTACTTTAACGGTAGTGCAAAAAAATCAATATGCATTATCTAGTCCAGAAACATGGTCAGTTCCAGTTGGTGCATTTATTGCATCACCTTTTAGTGGAACACAACCAGTAGCTGGCGTAACTGTACACTCTGTAGTAACAGTAGCTCCAACAGGTTTAAACCAAGTAGCTCAAAAATTACTTGTTGAAGAAACTGTTGCAGCAATTCACACAGCTGCTAACGCTTAGTAAATTAGCCCCGATTAGGGGCTTTTTTATTTTCCTTATGTACTGTTTTTAGATTTTTATAGATTCTATCTGAATCTTGTAGTTTACCATTAGCCGCAGCTATAGCAACAGCTAATCTTCTTAATTTTTTGGCAGCTTTGTTATTCATAAATTGTTTTTATCTTCCTTGACCGCGGTATGGTTTTGGTCTTGGTGAATGTTTGTTATAAGCTTTTTTAGCTCTACCTGTTTTTTGTTTACCAAAGGTAATTTTAGTTGAATTGGTAAGTTTTGCCATGTTATTTATTTAAGATTAATTGGTACGAATATAAACCATTTTCTAAATAATTTTTATTTAAAGTATGCCTACCAAACTTTTCTTTCCTAAAATCACGCAAACCCGCCGATACGGATGCCTCTGGAATATGTGTAATAGCTGAAATTTCACTAAGTGTTCTAAACTTTTGATCTTGCATAAGTTCTTTTAACTTATAATGATTTTTAGCTAATCTTTTGCCATCTCTTTCGTGAACATAATCGGCTCCATCAAAAATAAATTCTTGTTGCATATTATTATTTATTTTTAAAGTAATTTAAATCTAGCTGTCCGCCGTCCATTTTATTGGGGTGAACAAGTATGTCATCATCGTAAAAGTTCCGCACCATACAACTGTCGTATAATATGACTTTCCAAACAGTGTTGACTTGTGTTCCATAGTCAATCCATGCAATTGCTTTTCCATGTCCAAGTGGTGTTTCAACATCTATAGGATTTTTTAATTCGTGTATTATCATTAAAATTGATTTTCGTCTTTAAAACTAGATAATAACTGCAAAGAAGAAACTCTAGCATGCAACTGTGGCAATACTTCTTTGTTTGCATTTGTATATGTTTTGGCTTCTGGTTTACCCTCAACATAAACTTGTGTACCTTTTTTCAAATAAGTAGCAACATTTAATCTTTCAGTCCAATAAGCACAAGATACCCATGTTGTTTTATCAATATCTTCACCTTGTTGGTTTTTAAATTTTTCACTGTAAGCAACAGAAAAATTAATAACATTTTTACCATTGACATTGTTAATTTGAGCATCTTGCCCCAATCTGCCAATTACGCTAATACGAATCATTGTGTTTGTTTTTATAATTAAAAAATAATTTCTTCTCCGTTTTCATCCTTGTAAGGAACCCATTGTTGGGTGCCTGTTTTAGCTCTCCAAAAATCATAGTTTCTTCTGTTCAATAAATCTTGCGTCACATCTCTTCCGTTAATAAAAAATCTTCTTCTATTCCATAAATATTCAACTGTAGTAAATCCACGCTTACCAACACTTTTCTTTTTAATTTTTTTAAAGTAAATATCTGCAGTTGGATTGTTTGGATCTGTTTGCGCAAATGGTCTATGGTAAACTAAAATATTGCTCATTTTATTGTTCCACATGGCACCATCATTTATATCATAAACATCTGGACATGTATAGTTTCCACTTTTATCTTTTACCATAGTTTTTGGATGGGCAATAATCCAAAAATAAACATCATTTTTTTGTGCAAATCTTGAGCAATCAGCCAAAAAGGTTTCAAGATATTTGTCAGTTCTTCCACCAAAACCTTTGTAATCGTTTGTCATTTGGTTGAAAGGGTCAATGCAACAAAAATCAACTTTCTCTTGAATAATAAGTTCTAAGAATTTTTCTTTGATATACTGCGGTGTTGGAGAAAGCATTTCTGCACTTATGTAAAAAATATGCTTAGATATAAAATCGTAAGCAGCCTCATAAACTTGATTTGGTGGTTTGTTTGGATTGTAAGGTGTACATTCACATCCCAATAACATTTCAACATAATCGTGGAAATACTCTTC
>CAWULX010000119.1:0-4286 GCA_963923775.1 uncultured bacterium | reverse complement strand
AAAAATATGAAACCATTAAGAGACTTAGTTTTAGTAAAGCCATGTTTAGCCGATGAGGTTACAGAAGGCGGCTTATTTATCCCAACAACTGCTAGATTAAGAAGTGCAAAGGCAAAAGTAATTGAAGTAGGCAGAGGAACAAAAGATATTCAAATGGAGGCTAAAATAGGCGATACTGTTATTCATATAAAAGATGCTGGCGAAGAAGTTATTATAAATGATGAGCCGCATTATTTGATTCGTCAAAACGATATTTTATCTTACGTTTTAAATTAATAAAAAATGGCATCTCAAGAAAGAAATTATATAACACTAGAGTCAGTAATTAATGATTACATTGATGAAAGTGAGCAATCAGTCCATAAATATGCCAAGCTTTATAACATAGCTTATAGAGGCATGGAGAAAATGGGGTTAGATTTCTTTTACAAAATTAGAACTGTAAAATTAGCTGTAGATACAACTAACTATACTGTTCAATTGCCTAATGACTATATTAACTATACAAAAGTTGGCGTATTAAATTCAAGAGGAGAAATTATCCCCTTAATTTACAATAATAAGCTAACTTTTTATGCTGACCAGCAGCCAGATAGACTTGCATTAACGCAAGATAATACATTGGTAGATTGGTACAATCAGGACTATCCTTTGTTTTATAACTACTGGGATGGCTACGGATTTACAAATATTTATGGTTACCCTAGTGGTTCTCCATTTGTTGGATCATTTAAAATAGATGACTCTAATGGAGTTGTTTTATTGAATGAGAATTTTTATTACGATTATGTAATGATTGAATATTTGGCAGCTCCAAATCCAGAGCAAAAATATATGATACCTATCCAATTTAGAGAAGCAATGATTGCTTGGTTAGCTTGGAGAGATATTGCTAATATGCCTTCTAACAGAAAGGGTAATCTTGGGGATAAAAGAGATAGAAAATCTGAGTTTTATAATCAGAGAAGAATTGCTAATGCTCAATTTAAACCATTATATTTGGATGAGGCTTACGAGTGGAATTTAATGAACCAAAGATTGACAGTTAAAGGATAAAATAAATGCCAATAATAAATAACCCGTTTAACGGAAAATTAAACCTAGATGTTGCCGACTATAGATTGTCGAATGGCGATTATAAGGATGCGTTAAATATAACAAAAGATGCCCAAGGGAAAGGACAAGACAAAGTTGTTTCCAATATTTTAGGTAATATTAGTATTCCATATACACTTCCTAGTGGGACAAATAAGGTTATTGGATTTTATGCAGATAAAATAAGAAATAGAGCATATTATTTTCTTTGGAATAGCAATGGTTATAATAGTATATTATACTACGATTCTAATGCAAATGTTGCAGTTAGGGTATTGGAAAGCAAGACAAATAGTGCTGGCATAGATATTTTAAACTTTAATCCTTCTTATAAAGTTCTTTCCGTAAATATATTTTACAGAGATGACGAGGGTGATTTATTGTTTTTTAATGATGGCTTAAATCCTCCAAAAGTTATTAATGTTTCAGCTGATTATGGTGATTTTTGGAAATACGAATATCTTTTGGTAGCCAAAGCTCCTCCAGTTATGCCACCACAAGTGGTTTATGAAAATGATACAACTGTAACAATAAATAATCTTAGAAATAAGTTATTTCAGTTTTCATATAGATTTGTTTATGCAAATAACGAAAAGTCCGTTTGGAGCTCCAAAAGTATTGTTCCTTTGCCACAACAATCTAATTTAGTTTTAACAGAAGAACCTTTTACAAGTAACTCAAGAATATCAATTTCGGTATCTTCTGGCGGTGCGGATGTTACAGACATTGAATTGTCATTTAGAGAAACTACAAATGGGATTACCAGTGATTGGTATTTAATATCTTCAATTAATAAAGCAGACTCTTTAATTACAGATAATTCAATTTATACATATAAATTTAAGAATGATAGTATTTATACGCTAATTGATGTGTTAGAGTCTGATCAATTGCAAGATTTTGTTCCTCAAAAAGCCAACGCTGCCGAATTAGCAAATGGTAATGTTTTATTGTACTCTGGTATTACAGAAGGTTATAATAAAACCCAAATGGATTTAGTGGCTAGTTCAAGCACAGATACAACAGGTTTTTATTTTGATACTTGTGGATTATTGTTTTTTGCAGAATGTTCTGGTTTAACAAGTGGGACAACTGGTTCTACATTAAAAATTAGGGTTTTTGGAACAGGAACAAATACAAGCGGTGAAGTATCTACTTTAAACAATCCTGCGGGGAAATATTGTATTAATATTGTTGATAATAGCACTTTGAATAATATTGGTGTTCAGTACACATATAATTCCTCAACACCTCTTTTAGTTTCATCATTATTATCGTCAATATCTTCAGGTTTAATATCGGCTTCATCTAATTGGAGTCAAACAAGTATTGTTGGTAATACTCTTACCATGAAATATAATGGAACTTTCTTATTATATTCAAGTGGTATTATTTACTATAGACCAGCAGGAATACCGGATAACACTTTATTTTCAAATGTTTATAATTCTGGTTACCAGTATGCTTTGCAGTATTTTGATTCTTTAGGTAGAACGATTGGAGCTCAATCAGATATAGATGCGTCAATAAATACGCCTGTAAGACTAGACCAATCTTTAAATATACCATTTAATGTAAGTTTAACCATAAAGAACAGACCTCCTTTAGAAGCCGCTTATTATCAAGTATTAAGATCAAATAGTACAACATACAATAAGATATTATACTGGATAAGCAATGCCGCCTTCTCTAGTATTTATGTTGCTGGTTCCACAGAGCCAAGATATGCTTATATTGATATTAGCAATATAGCTGCTTATAATAAAGAAATATCCTCAACTACTAATATAGTTTCTTATTCTTTTACCCAAGGAGATAGAATTAAATTTTTAAGAAGATATGATGTAGAAAATAATTCTGTATCTTTTTCAACACAATATGATTATGAAATTGTTGGAACAGAATCTACTATAGAATATAATAAATTATGGGTAATCCCGATGACTCCGGATTATACAACTTATACAGCTACAGGTAATTTTATTAAAATTAAATATCCAACAAGTGATATAGGAGACGATTTCAAGTTTAGTGGATATGAAGATTTCCAGCATTATGAAATATTGCTGTATAATTATTCAACAAATGCTTCTAGTAATCAAAGATTTTTTTATGAATTTGGAAAGCAATTTGGAATAGGTAATCCAGGTCAAGCAAATAATTATCATATTGGAGATTATCAAACTCAATCCCCAACATCTTATTCTACTACTCCCGCTATTGTTCAATGTTCGAATGGGGATTTATTTTCAAGACAAAGAAATGTGCCTTATGGCGATTTGAATAATTTATTAGGTTCTAAGATTTATGGAACTTTCACTTTAGCATCTAAATCTGTAATTTTAACTTGTGAATTATCAATTGGGGCAACAATTAATAATACTTTATATACTTTGCAAACTCAGCCAGCATATGTAGTTTCTACATTATCTGGCGCTGGTCATCCTCAATATGCAAGTACAGATTATTTATTATACAATAAGTCTGCTACAAGTGATATGCTTTTGCAATTAGATTCATTGTTTAATGTTTCATATATATCAAGCAATGTAACTTCAGGAGGTGATATAACATGGGGTTTATATGCTGTTATATGTACATCTACTAATAAATATTATACTACTGTATTAAATAAGGAACAAAACATTATAAAATATGGCACTACTTCAGAATTTGTCATAAATAAAAAAATAAATTTACCAGCAGATTCTAAATTATGGATTATAAGTTCCGCTACATACGCTGGAGCAGATTTCCCTGCTGGTCAAGCAATTGGTATTCAATCAGATACTTTTGATTTTTCTGTTAATATTATTAAAAATAAGACAATTAATATAATTGAGTCAAGTTTTAATGATACATATAATTTAGTTACAAATAGCAATGGCAGACCATCTGTAATTGATGAAAACGCTAAACAAGCATATTTCCCTACATTAATTAGATTTGGAGGTGCATATCAAGTAAATACCAATATTAACCAAATAAATAACTTTAAATACGAGAATTTTGATGAATATGACAGAAGTTTTGGAGATGTAATAAGACTTCATGTAAGAGATAGATATTTAAAAGTTTATCAAAAATTTAAAGTGGGCAATGTGCCTATTTTAACTCAAATTGTTAAAGACAGTGTTAATAATCCATTACAAGCAAATACAGATACCTTAATTAATAAGATTCAGTATTAC
>CAWULX010000118.1:0-4289 GCA_963923775.1 uncultured bacterium | reverse complement strand
ATGCTGTAAAAGTGGGTATTGGTCCTGGCTCTATTTGTACCACAAGAATTGTGGCTGGTGCAGGGGTTCCTCAATTAACTGCGATCATGGAAGCTACTAAAGCATTGAAAGGAAAAAATATTCCAGTGATTGCGGATGGCGGTATTCGTTATACAGGCGATATGGTAAAAGCTTTAGCAGCCGGCGCTAACTGTGTAATGATGGGAAGTATTTTTGCAGGTACTGAAGAGAGTCCAGGTGAAACCATTATTTACGAAGGTCGTAAGTTTAAGAGCTATAGAGGTATGGGAAGTATAGGTGCCATGAACGAAGGTAGTAGTGATAGATATTTCCAAGGCAATACAACAGATTCAAAGAAGTTTGTGCCGGAAGGAATTGAAGGAAGAGTAGCTTATAAAGGAACATTGAGTGAGATAGTTTATCAATTCGTGGGTGGATTAAAAGCAGGTATGGGTTATTGTGGTGCTAAAACCATTAAGGATTTACAAAACGCCACTTTTGTTCAAATAACCAACGCTGGTATGAGAGAAAGTCACGCACACGATATTGATATCACAAAAGAAGCTCCTAACTACAGCAAAAAATAATATTCAATGAAAAAAATATTTTTTTTCATTTTGGTATTGGCTTTTCAATTATCAAAAAGCACAACCACTCTAGCGCAGGATAGCACCCAAGATGCTAGACTGCGTTTTAGTTTGATCACCTGTGATGCTGGAGCAGATATTTACACAATATGGGGGCATACTGCCATTAGAGTAGTGGATAGCGTGAACCATACTGATATTGTATATAATTACGGAAGTTTTGATTTTAACACCCCAAACTTTATAGCAAAGTTTATGAAGGGGAATCTAATGTATTTTATTTCTGCAGATACTTACCAAAACTACTTATACGAATACCAATACTTTGAAAGAGATGTACACGAACAAGTATTAAATATCTCAAATTTGGAGAAAGTAAAATGGTATCAAGCTTTACAAACCAATATGATTGGTGATAACCGTTTTTATTTATACAATTTTATTTCAGATAATTGTACCACCAGAATTAAGGATGGCATTTTTAAACATGCTAGTTTAAATGACAGTATAATCAATGTGCCTAATTATAGAGCACAAATAGTATCTCCAGCTTATAGAGGCGGTCAAGCTTGGATTGGATTAGGGATTGACCTTTTATTGGGTGCGGTATCAGATAGAAAACCTAATACTTACGAAGAAGCATTTCTACCAAAACTCTTATATAATAGAGTGGCTAATAATCCCAACTTAGTTCTGAAGACTTATCATATTAAATACCAAATCAAACCTCTAGAAAAAGGCATTATGCCAATTTATGTATTGATGGTTTTATTATTGATTTATATATTGGCTGCCAATTGGAATGCCAGACCTGCAGTTTTCTTAGCAAGATTGATTGATATTAGTTTATTACTATTATTTGGAATAGGCGGCTTATTGGTTTTATACATGAGTCAGTTTTCCATGCATACTGCCTGTCATGAAAACTATAATTTATTGTGGCTTCATCCATTTTATTTAATTGCATTGGTTACTTATTTTATTTCCAGAAAATGGACGGGCTATTTAGGTTGGATATTTTTTAGTATTACCATTTTATTTATGCTAGGTAATTACTGGATACCTCAGCATTTTTCTCAAGCAGTAATAGTAGTAATTTGTTTAGCATTGGTATTAGCTATTAGATTAATTAAAAGAGGAAGAGATGCTAGATTCTACTAATCCAAAGCTTCATTATTATCATTACGAAGTAGATCAGCTAGCTTATTTTGATTCAGGCAAAGGGAAGCAACCCACTGTTTTATTGATTCACGGTTTTGGAGAAGATTATACCATATGGAATGCTCAAATTACTTTTCTATCTAAGTATTATAGAGTGATTGCCCCTAATTTACCTGGTGTGCATTGCAAGCCACTCAATATTCATCATAGTCAATTACCACAAATCAATATGTATGTTGAAGTGATGCATGAGTTAATGCACCACTTAAATATTGAACAGTATTATGTAATGGGACATAGCATGGGCGGATATATTGGACTGGCATTTGCAGATTATTATACCAATCATGTGATGGGTCTGGGTTTAATTCATTCTACCACTTATGCAGATTCTGATGCCAAAAAAGCAAGCAGAATGAAAGTGGCAGAGTTTTTAGAAGAATATGGAACCCTTAAATATTTAGAAACGGCCACTGCTAATTTATTTGCCAATGCATTTAAGGAAAAACATCCAGGAGCCATTCAAACAGTCATTGATAGTGCCAGTGAAATTAGTAAAGAAGCCATGATACAGTTTGTAATGGCCATGCGCAATAGAAGAGCACATACAGATATGCTTACCCAAAATCGCATCCCTATTTGGATGATTGTTGGCAAAGAAGATATTGCTGTACCTTTTGAAGATAGCCAAGCTCAAATTGAACTTTTACCCCCAAAAAATGTTCTTATCTTAGAGCAAGTGGGCCATATGGGTATGTTGGAGGCAACCAACCAAGTGAACCAAGCAATGCATCAATTTATTCAAGACGCCATAACAAAATAATTATGTCAAAAATTATATTAATTACTGGAGCAAGTTCTGGATTAGGAAAAGCTACAGCTGAAAAATTTGCAGCAGGTGGATGGAATTTAATTTTAACTGCAAGAAGAAAAGAACAATTAGCCACTGTTGCTAGTGATATAGAAAAAAAATATAGTGTAAAAACCTTGTCCTTGGTGTTTGATGTACAAGATAAAAAAGCGGTCTTTGAGCATTTAGGTAATTTGCCAAAAGAATGGCAAGCCATCAATGTATTATTAAACAATGCAGGCTTGGCTTTGGGAAGAGAACCATTTGATGAAGCTAATTTAGAAGATTGGGAAACCATGATGGATACCAATGTAAAAGGTTTATTATATGCAAGTAAAGCAGTGTTACCTTTTATCATTGCTCAAAAAGGTCATATCATCAATATTGGAAGTACAGCAGGAAAAGAAGTATATAAGGACGGGAATGTGTATTGCGCTTCTAAACATGCAGTAGACGCCATCAGTAAAGCACAAAGAATAGATTTATTACCTCATGGTGTTAAAGTAACTGCTGTGCATCCTGGAGCTGTGGAAACAGAATTTAGTTTAGTAAGATTTAAGGGAGACGCCACTAAGGCAGGCGCTGTGTATACTGGTTATACCCCTTTGAAAGGAGAAGATATTGCTGAAACTATTTGGTATGTGGCAAATACACCAGCCCATGTATGTATTAATGATTTAGTAATTACTTGTACAGCGCAGGCCAATTCATTTTACTTGCACAAATAGTTTATCCGAAATCAATCTCGGTATTGTCTCCAATATTTAAAGTTCTGCTTAATCCTTTAACAGAAGCATCGCTTCCTATTAATGAATTATCCAAAACCACTTCATCCAAAGAAGTATAAGAGCCTATAATACTCTCTTTTACTACCGAGCTTTTTACAGTAGTATTATTACCAATGGTTACATGTGGGCCAATAATAGAATTTTCAATCACACATCCATCAGCAATACTCACCGGGGGTATGATAATACTATTGATATAATTTTCTGGATTGATCGTAATACCACCCGTCTTCTTTAATAAAACTGCATTGGTTTCTAACAGGCTTTCTTTCTTACCGCAATCATACCAATTCTTCACTTTAAAAGATTTAAACTGCACTCCTTTTTTAATCATACAATCCAAGGCATCAGTTAAATTATATTCCCCATTGGATTTAATATTCTCTTCAAATAATTGTTGAAAACAATCAAATAAAATTGCCGATTCTTTTATCTTATACAAACCTACTAAAGCAGTATTAGATTTTGGGATAGATGGTTTTTCAACAGTATGCTCTATAAATCCTTCTTCATTAATTTCTGCCACACCAAACATTCTTGGATCATCTACTTTTTTTACACCCAACATACTATAAGGGCTTTCCATCACTTCACGAATATCAAATTCGCATATAGTATCACCAAGTGATATAAACACTTCGTCCTCCCCTACTATGGATTTTGCTAATTCAATGGCATGAGCCGTTCCCTGTCTATCTGTTTGGTTAACAAAATGCTTCTTTAGATTAGGATAAGTTTGCTCCACATAATCTTGAATCTTATCTCCTAAGTAACCTACTACAAAAATAAATTCGTCAATACCTACCTCCCTTAATTGATCAACTATAAAACTAAGTATAGTTTTACCTGCAATGGGTATCAATGCCTTCGGCTGCGTATAAGTATGAGGGCGTAATTTTGCAC
>CAWULX010000117.1:0-4295 GCA_963923775.1 uncultured bacterium | reverse complement strand
CCGAATTCTAATTCTGTAGAATCAGTGAAGGCAAAATTGTCGCCAAAAACACTAGTCAGTACTTCGGCTGCTGAAGAAGATATAGTAGAGTGTCCACAAGTATATTCAGGGAATGCAGGTGTTTGTAAAAGGGGTCTCCAGTTTTGATCAAAGTATTTATTGATCACAGTCTCTGGTCTTACTGTATTGTATTCATACTTGGCATCCCAGGTATGTATAAATGCATCAAATAAAGCAATGGCAGTTTTTGCGTAGGCATAAGTAGCTTCTTCAAAACTCCCTTTAGCTTTTTTATTGGCAATACCAACAATACTCATCCAATGACCTGGAGGAGAGAATTTTTTTGTGCTAAACATGGCATGGCCAGTTACATTTACTTTAAAAGGATTGTCATCCCAGAAATTAGCAATATGCTTTTGTTCGTCGGTTAAACTATCAACCGCATTTTTCACCATCATTACATTTTTATAGTATTCACTATTTTTATCTGTAACATTGAAAGCTGGTGGTGGTGCTGGTCTAAATTGACTCGCACTATCCAATACCATTGTTCTAATTTCTTTCCAATGTGGCTCTGCGGCTGAGGCATACATAGGTGGTGTGGGCACCCATCTTCCAGGTATGTCTTTTACAGTATATTTTTCAGCACTTCTTGTTTGTGCGTAGTTGTCTTTCTTACTCCATCCAATAATTGCAGCACCTACTTCTCTTGCAAAAGCTTCAGAAGCATCTATCATTTTACTAGGCATACCATGTGCCTTTACCAATTGATGAAGGCTATCTGTATATTCTTTTAATGAACCTTCTGGAAAAGTTACCGCTTCTCCCACCATACAATAAGCAATGATGGAAGCATAGGGGAAATCAATATTGGCAGTATCTTTTACTGTTGGCACATTAGTCAAGCCTTTTAATTGGCCCGCTAAACTTAAATATTTTGTGGGGTTACCTGCAGCGATTACTTCATATCCAGCAATAGCAGCATATGCGTAGTTTCTAGATGCAACAATGGGACTAAAATTATTTCCCATCACTACTTGGTTCAACTCATGTACCGTATTGGCATATAAGTCTGGATTGTGTGTAATGGCTTGATAATCTTTTTTAGTATTACAAGCAATTAAACCAGTAATAACGCATAGTAGAATAGCTATTTTTTTCATCGCTAATATCAATTGATAGTTGTTTTACAAAAAAAATAGGTGGTTATTTTTTTGTAATAAAATTTTTAGGGGAAAAATTTTGAATGGGTGTAGAAAATACTACGCCCAATTTTTTGGAGGAGGCAATTGTATAGCTAAACAATTGCTTAATAAACGCTCTGAATACATACCACCAATTGTACGATTCAGCAATATATTCACTTTAAGATTAATAGCATTGTCTTCACAAGTGTAATCAAAAGCTAAAAATTTTGAGCTTGACTTACCTGAAGAAATAGGTTTTTTGCCCTGCTCTGTTTTTTGAAGGTCTTGTGCTAACTTATAAAAATCTTCTCTGGCATTTTTTATATGTAATCTATCTTGATTGGCTAATACTTTAATTTCGATACTATCATTGTAAACCCTTCTTTCTACATATTGGTAAACAATTCCATTGACAACCATCTCTCCATCTACTCTTTCAAACTTTGCATTGTTTGCATAATATGGAAGATTCACTGGCGTTTTAATGGTTACTAAATCAGCTTCATTGTAGTCGTTTTCTTCAATAAGGGCAATAAAATTTTCAGCAGCTTTTTGATCGAAATAATTGGCTACCATTCGGTAACCAAATCCGTTAAAAAGCATCACGCCCAAAATTAATATTGCTCCCAGTTTTTTCACGCCTTAAAAGTACAAAAAAATGGGAAAATAAAGTGTCAATTTTGTATGTTTGCACACTAAAAATGAGCTAAATAACCAATGAAATTCCTCAAAATCATCCTAGCAATAGTCCTTTCTGCGGCTTTTCTATTTATTTACCTTTTTATACCCAACCGAATAGTGGTTAGTGACAATATTTACATCACCCAGGCTGGTAGTTCAGTTACCCGCGGATTCGTCCAAGTTCAGTATTGGGACAAATGGATGCCTCGAAAGGCCATTCAAGGTCATAGTTTTATTTGGGAAGATGGAGAATTGGAAATGAATGCTGCATTTATTGCTTCTGTAAAAGGAAGGTTCTCCAAAGAAGACTTTGAAGCAGGTGTTATTTTCTCTGCGGTAGATGCAGGTAAGGATAGCTCTATGGTAAGATTCGAGGCTGAGATTGACAACCGACACCTTTCTCCTTTAACTAGAATCCATAATTATGTTGAAGCTCAAAAACTAAAAACTCAATTGGAAAAAGTGATTCAAGCTGCTTCTGTTTATTATGGTAGCACTAAGGGCATTTATGGATTTGAGATAATCGAGTCCAAGGTTAAAGACTCTACTTTAATTACCACTCAACAAAATTTTCCTGATACACCAAGTTTAGTGCAACAATATAAAATGATTGATTTACTATTGAATCATATAAAAAAACAAAATGGTGTAATTCATAGTGACCCAATGGTAAATATTACAAGATTAGGAGACAAAGTAGTGTTTACACAAGTAGGGTTTGCATTAGCTGCAGATATACCTGCAGGTGATCAAATGGCCATTAAAAAAATGGTCTTAGGGAATATACTTGAAACAAAAGTAATTGGAGGACAAAGAAAAATCAATGCCGCTTTTGAGGCCAACAAATTATATCTAAGTGATCATTTGAGAACTTCTCCGGCTATGCCCTATGTAACTTATAATACCAATAGGTTATTAGAAAAAGATGAGTCTAAATGGCAATCTACTATTTATTATCCGGTGTATTAATTTGAATTAATCTAAGGCTATCAGCGTTCATCGCTAACACAAAATGTTGATTAGCTTGCTGAGCTATTTTGATAGGCTGCATTTTTCTAACCTGACCTTTAATACTTAAACCATTAAATGGCATCACTTTGAATTGACCCTTACCTTGATTGATTAAAACAGTTCCATAGTCTGCATCATACCTCCCCATCTGTACATTATTGTCAAAATAATTTCCCATCATTAACAAATCTGACAAAGCGTCTCCATTGATATCACAAACACTTGCTGTTTTATAGGCAGAGATCTGCGCTTCCCATGGCAATTGAATAGGTTTGTATTTCCCATTCCCTTCATTCATAAATACTGTATTGGCAAAATGATATGCTTTATATTGTAAAGCATCATTCAATTTGTCTTTAGTGAATATATCTGTTAAACTTGCTTTGGCAAAATCT
This sequence comes from uncultured bacterium, assembly GCA_963923775.1. Lineage (GTDB taxonomy): Bacteria > Bacteroidota > Bacteroidia > Chitinophagales > Chitinophagaceae > Sediminibacterium. The sequence goes on along the minus strand of CAWULX010000117.1, from coordinate 1,021 downwards.
TCTGCATACAAGAATTTCTTTTTTATCTTAGGTATCTGTCTTTGAATTTCATCTTTATTGGCAAAAGGAATTTCTTTGTGTTGTAAATAAAAACTCATTACTTGTTCTTTTTTTCCATTGTCATCAAAATCATTATAGTACAAAGTAATAGGTTCTTCTTCGGTGGCTTTTAATCTAGTATTTAATCCTAAATTGCCTGCTACTAAATCCATATCACCATCCTTGTCGATATCTAGAGGGTATGCAAAATTCCACCAACCTGGCAAATTCGTAATAGTTGATTTTGTCCATGGCTGCGTTTTTGTATTGTACAAATCTATTCCACCCCATTGATGTGTTAAGATCAGTTCTTTATTTCCATCCCCATCCATATCTGCTTCTATGGCATTGGTAATAAAACCAATTTCATTTAATGAAGGTGCTATTTTATCTGTCACTTCTTTAAAATGCCCATCTCCAGTATTGAACAAAACATAGCTACTGGCAGGAGCTCCATAGTTCATGGCCATCACCCTGCTAGTAATGAATAAATCAATGGCTCCATCCTTGTTAAAGTCTCTAGCAATTATGGCAGATGATTGATTGTGTATTGGAATGGCGTTTTCTAGTTTTCTTAAATTCCCTTTACCATCATTTAAGTAAATACGAGATAACATATTTACATCTTTACCATAATATTCATTTCCTCCAGAAGCTACTGCTAAATCTATATGTCCGTCTTTGTTAAAATCAGCCCATACCGCAGCTACGTCTTCGTAATTACTATCCAATGCTAAAGCTGGTTGAGGTATTTTGATAAATTTCCCATTAGGTAGTTGAGCAAATACGGCTCCCGCAAATCCCCTTGCACCTCCCACAAAAATATCTTCTAATTGGTCATGGTTAATGTCTGCTACAGCTAAAGCTGGCCCCTCTGTTGAATTCATTTGTGGCACTAACTGCTCTCTATTAAATTCTTGAAAGATATTTTCTTGGTGTTTAAAATTAAGTCCCTGTCTCTTATACACATCTGACGCTGCCG
>CAWULX010000116.1:0-4325 GCA_963923775.1 uncultured bacterium | reverse complement strand
GACAACTATATAGCAAAGAAGGTACCAAACCGATAATACTGCCAAGCTGACAAGCATTGAGCATTTTTATAAGTTAGTTAGGATATTTTTTCAGCCTTACATAGGATTTAGTACATATAATGTCAACCATTTTCTAGGTATTAAACAAATATATTCTAATTGAGCTAGAATTCAATCTAACCAATTGATTAACAATAAAATAAGTGAACTAAATATCTGATTTTAAAAAACTTTACTTTACATTTACTACGGCTTTAAATAGTTTACACCAACCGAAAAAGTTTTATTTCTATAATGACTTTAAAGTTGGTGTTTTTTTTGTATTAATTCATGTGAACACAAATAATTGATTTGCAATATTTTATGCATAAAATATAATGATTACAATTAAACATAGCGACCATTTCCCAGTATCTATAATTTTAAAGCTAAAAAAGGCCGAAAATCCACTAAAATAGCCTACCTTCGCCCTCCCAAATCAGTTTTGGCTGATTCGTTTTGAGTAATCAAAATGTCCACTGGGAAAAACCAATTATTTAACCAAAAAATTCAAGTAATGAACAATTACGAATTAATGGTGATTTTCACACCGGTATTATCTGAAGATGATTTTAAATCAGCTCAGAAAAAATACCAAGACTTCATCAAAGAAAATGGTGGAGACACTGTAGCCTCAAATCCTTGGGGTTTAAAATCACTTGCTTATCCAATCGATAAGAAAACTACTGGTATCTACTGGGTACTAGAATTCACTGGTCCTGCAACAATTAACGAAAAATTAAAAGTGCAGTTCTTACGTGACGAGCAAATCATGCGTCATATGATTACTAAACTTGACAAGTACGCAGTTGAGTACAACCACATTAAGAGAAACGGCGGTTTCCCTGTTCACAAAGCACAAGAGGCTTAATTAAATTTTTACCATCATGGCAAAGAATGAAATCAAATACCTTACAGCGATCAAACAGGAAAAACCAAAGAAGAAATTCTGTCGTTTTAAGAAGTATGGTATCAAGTATGTAGATTACAAAGACATCGAGTTCTTGAAGAAATTCATCAACGAGCAAGGTAAAATGTTACCTCGTCGTTTGAGCGGAAACTCTTTGAAGTACCAACGTAAAGTGGCTGATGCTGTTAAGAAAGCTCGTCAAATGGCGTTGTTACCTTATGTAACAGATTTATTAAAATAGAATCCAAATTATTATGCAAGTTATATTAATCAAAGACGTGGACAACTTAGGCGGGAAGGACGAGTTAGTAACTGTGAAGAATGGTTATGCTCGTAACTTCTTATTTCCAACTAAGCATGCTGTAGAAGCAAACCCTTCTAATTTAAAACAATATGAAGAGCGTTTGAAAGTAAAAGCAAAGAAGGAAGCAGCTATGTTAGCTGAAATCACTAAAGTGGTTTCTGTATTAACTAGTGGTCCAGTTAAATTGACTGCTAAAGTGGGTGCAAACAATAAGATTTTTGGTAGCATCACATCTTTACAAGTTACAAAAGCAATTCGTGAGCAAAAAGGTTACGAGATTGATAGAAGAAGAATCTCTGTTGCTGATGATATCAAAGAAATAGGTGTTTACAAAGCAACTATTGATTTTGGTAATGGTCAAACTACAGAAATCGATATCGAAATCGCAGCTGAAGCTTAGTCTTATTAGTAGATAGTTTAAAGGGAGAAAATCCCCCAAACATCCCCTGAAAACCCTTTCTAAACCATTAGAAAGGGTTTTTTGTTAGTTTTTACTGCCAAAAAGGGCTCAAAATGAGTAAATTACCCTCATTAATATTGGTGGCGGAGTATTAATGACTATCTTCGTATAGTCCGAAAGGTATTTTGCCTGGAGGTATTTAGATCACTTAATTTAAAAGAACATGAACATTTATGTTGGAAATCTTAGCTGGAACATGACTAGCGAAGATCTTGAGAACTTGTTTACTCCATTTGGTGCAGTAGCAAGTGCAAAAATTGTAACTGACAAATTTAACAACAACAGAAGCAAAGGTTTCGGTTTTGTTGAAATGTCAAATGATGACGAAGCTAAAGCAGCTATCGCACAATTACACGACACTGAAGTATTAGGTCGTAACATCGTTGTAAACGAATCTACTCCAAGACCAGAAGGTGAAAGAGGTTTCAAGAAGCCTTACGGTGGTGGTGGCAATCGTGGTGGCGGTGGTTTCAATCGCGGCGGAACTGGCGGCGGTTATAACCGTGACCGTGGCGGTAATGGTGGTGGTGAATATAATAGATATTAATCAACCTCGTTGCTATATATCCCGACACTCCCTGAGTGTCGGGATTTTTTTGCCCAAAATTAAAAGTGGTTTTTCTTATATTTAATACATGAAAAATATAAACCACCACCAACCAATAGTAGGTGTCATGAGATGGGGCGCATGGGGAAGTCAATTTACTACCGAGCAATATGAAGAAATAATTTATCAATGTTTAAGTATTGGCTTAAACGAATTTGATCATGCAGATATATACGGACATTATACAACCGAAGCGGAGTTTGGTAAAGTACTACAAAATAATAGCAGTCTTAGAACTCAAATAAAATTGATCACCAAGTGTGGCATTCAAATGCTCACACCTAATAGACCTTCGCACCAAATAAAATCTTATAATACCAGTGCACAACATATTAAAGCAAGCGTAGATCAATCACTTAAAAATTTTCATACCGATTATTTAGATACTCTATTAATTCATCGGCCAGATGTATTGATGAATCCAGTTGAAATAGCAGAGATCATCACTCAATTAAAAGCAGCTGGTAAAGTCAAAAATTTTGGAGTATCTAATTTCACCACATCACAATTAAGCTTAATCAATAAGCATATCAAAGTAGATTATCATCAGGTAGAAATTTCTGTAACCAATTTAGACGCATTTACCAATGGCGTTTTAGATCAATGCCAAAATAATGCTATCAAAGCACAAGCATGGTCTCCTTGGGGCAATGGTTTGTTTACAGAGAAGACAGAAAAGCATCAGCGCATACTAAATTGTGCAGAAGCATTATCAAAACAATATGGCACAGGGGTGAATGAAATTTTATTAGCTTTCTTGTATACGCATCCTGCAAAAATTACACCTGTGATTGGCACTACACAGTTTACTAGAATTAAGCAAGCCAAAGAAGCCATGCATATTCAATTAAGTACAGAAGATTTTTATAAACTATACAGTGCTTCAGTAGGAGCTGAAGTGGCTTAAAAGAATTATATGGAAAAATCCTACTGGGAAAAAATTGCACCCATATACGAAACTGAAATTTTTGATGTATTAAAAAATGACAAACAAGGATATATCATAAAAGCTATAGAGTCTTTTGCCAGTAAAAAGAAGAATATTATTGACATAGGATGTGCAGTAGGCAAATGGCTTCCGGTATTATCACCTTTATTTAAACAGGTACACGCGATAGATATTTCTTCAAAAAATTTAGAAATTGCAGAAAAAAAATATACATCACTAAAAAATATTAGTTATGAGCGTGTAGACATGTCTGCTAAAACCATTGATAGCAAAGCATTTGATGCTGCCATTTGTATTAATGCCATATTAACTTCAGATTTAAAAAAGAGAAACCTGTTTTTTAAACATATTGCCAGCTTTTTACAACCAAAAGCAGACTTGGTATTAGTAGTACCCAGTTTAGAATCCAAATTATTTAGTCATATCATTGCCAATAAATACAATGTGGATGATGCAAAAAACGATAAAGCACCATCTGGGAAGAGAGCTATTGATCAAATCAGGTTTATCAAAGATGGGGTAACAGATATTGATGATGTTCCAACTAAACATTTCTTAAAAGAAGAACTAGAATTACTTTTAAACCTAGAAGGCTTTACCATACAAACCATTCAGAAGATAGAATACGAATGGAGCACCGAGTTTCATGAAGCACCTAATTGGTTAAAGAATCCAAAGCCATGGGATTGGATGGTGCATGCCAAAAAAAAATCCCCATCAAATAAATGATGAGGATTCTTTAATAAATAAGGCAGCTACCTACTCTCCCAGGAAAACCCAAGTACCATCGGCCATGGGGGACTTAACTTCTCTGTTCGGAATGGGAAGAGGTGAACACCCCCGGCAAAACCACCTTAAGACGGTAATTTTATCGGTGTCTAAATAAATAGACTGATAAAACAATAATTTACATATTGGATTGAAATCATTAACAGAAAAAAAAGATAAAGCTTACGGGCAATTAGTACTACTCGACTTTGCTATTACTAGCTTTACATCTATAGCCTATCAACGTCATAGTCTTTGACGACCCTTAAAAGTAAACTCATCTTGTGG
>CAWULX010000115.1:0-4392 GCA_963923775.1 uncultured bacterium | reverse complement strand
ACATTTTACAGTATTTAAAACATTCGATAATAATGAATGATCGCTTTCCCAAGTACTGCCAGCAATAATTGTTGGATCATTGGATAAATTTTTCATCCAAACAAAAGCTTTTTTGTTTTGAGCCGTACTTAATACTCTATCAAATCTTGTATCACCAGTTACAAAAGTTTGATTGCTTGGATAGATGGGCTCAATTAATTGTTTTGAGGTATTGTCTTGTACCAACACATAGTTAAAAAGTTGCAAAATCTTTTTATAAAAACTGCCATACCATTTAAAGAAAAGCTGATCTGCTCTAAAAATTGCGGCCACTAAAATGGTAGGAATGGATTTTTCTTTTGCTACTTTCAAATAGTAAAACCAATATTCATATTTGATAAATACTATCAAACTAGGTTGAATGGTTTCAATGAATTTTTTTGAAGCATTAGGCCCATCTAAAGGTAGATAAGTTACCGCATCTATAGAAGGATCATTTTTTCTGTGCAAATAACCGGAAGGAGAGAAGAAGGTTAACCAAATTTTATAATTGGGGTATTTTGATCTAATGGCTTCAATAATGGGAAGGCCTTGTTCAAATTCTCCATAAGAAGCAGCATGTATCCAAACAATGGGTTGATTGATTTTTGCCTTAGCTTTTTGTACCTCTTCCCAAACCTGTTTTTGACCAATGCTCCATTGCTTGGCCTTTTGATTAAAAAAGGCCAGAATACTAGCTATTTTAGGGTATAAAAACAGGAATAGTTTGTACAATACCATACGGGGCAATTTAGGGTTTTTATTGTAATTTTGACCAAATTTTAATGGATGCGAAAAATTCAAATGGTAGATACTAAAACACAGTATCTGGCTATCAAAGAGGAGGTGGATGCTGCGATACATGAAGTATTGGATTCGGCTGCATATATTAATGGTAAAGCGGTTAAGGATTTTGCTCAAAACCTCGCAACTTATTTGGAGGTTCAACATGTTATTCCATGTGCCAATGGCACCGATGCATTACAAATTGCCATGATGGCATTAGGACTTCAACCAGGGGATGAAGTAATCACTCCTTCTTTTACTTATATCGCTACCACAGAGGTAGTGGCTTTATTAAATTTGAAACCTGTTTTTGTAGATGTGGATCCTGTGACTTATTGCATGGACATAGAGAGTTTGAAAAAAGCGATCACTCCAAAAACCAAAGCAATTGTTCCTGTTCATTTATATGGACAAGCTGCTCCAATGGAAGAAATTTTAGCCATTGCGAAGCAGCATAATATTTATGTGATTGAAGACAACGCACAAGCAATTGGTTGTGAATATACATTTTCTGACGGCACTAAAAAGAAAACAGGTACCATGGGCCATATTGGCGCCACTTCTTTTTATCCTAGTAAAAATTTAGGAGCATTCGGAGACGGAGGCGCATTGTTTACGAATGACGCAACATTAGCAAATAAAATGAGTATGATTGCCAATCATGGTCAATCAGAAAGATACTATCACGATGTGGTGGGATGTAATTCTCGTTTGGATTCTATTCAAGCAGCCATTTTAAATATTAAATTAAAAAGTTTGAACAAGTATAATGCAGCAAGACAAACAGTGGCTGCATACTATTCAAAAGGTTTTGCTGCTATTGAGCAAATTGTTACACCTGCAACAGCAAGTTATACAACACATGTGTTTCATCAGTATACCATACAGTTGAAAAATGTGGACAGAGAAAAATTTATTGCTCATTTAGCTGCTAAAGATATTCCTTGTATGATTTATTATCCTGTTCCGGGACATTTGCAAAAAATGTTTGGCGAACAAAATAAAACAACTTGGGATTTGCCAGTAACAGATAGTTTAACACCTTGTGTTTGTTCTTTACCTATTCATACCGAAATGGATGAAGCACAATTAACTTATATTGTAGAGGGTGTACAATCATTTTTTAAAGCCTAATTATTTTAAAAAGAAATAAATGAAAATAGCAGTAATAGGAACAGGTTATGTGGGATTAGTTACAGGAACTTGTTTTGCTGAGACGGGTAATAAAGTGATTTGTGTAGACATTAATAGTTCCAAGGTAGAGAAGTTAAGTGCTGGAGAGATTACGATTTACGAACCAGGCTTAGAGAAGATCTTCTTAAGAAATATCAAAGAGAGCCGTTTAAAGTTCACTACGAAGTTAGAAGAGGCTATTGAAGATGCAGAGATTATCTTTTTAGCATTACCAACTCCTCCGGGTGCGGATGGTAGTGCTGATTTAAAATATGTATTGGGTGTTGCGGATCATTTAGGTAAGATTATAAAAGGGTATAAAGTAATTGTAAACAAGAGTACTGTTCCAGTAGGTACTGCAGATAAAGTAAAAGCAGCAATACAAAATAACTACAAAGGGGAGTTTGATGTAGTGAGTAACCCAGAGTTTTTAAGAGAGGGAGTGGCTGTGGATGATTTCATGAAACCAGACCGTGTAGTGGTAGGGACAAGATCTGAAAGAGCGAAGAAATTAATGAGTGATTTATATGCACCATATGTAAGACAGGGTAATCCAGTGATCTTTATGGATGAGCGTAGTTCGGAGTTAACCAAGTATGCAGCTAATAGTTTCCTTGCAACGAAGATTTCTTTTATGAACGAGATAGCTCAGTTATGTGAAAGAATGGGTGCTGATGTGGACATGGTAAGAAGAGGCATTGGATCGGATGACAGAATCGGTAAACGATTCTTGTTCCCAGGTATTGGATACGGCGGATCTTGTTTTCCAAAAGATGTACAAGCCTTGATTAAATCATCAGATGAAGTGGATTATGCTTTTGAGATATTAAAAGCAGTGGAGACGGTGAATGCAAATCAAAAACTACATTTAGTAGAGAAGATTAAAGCATATTACAACAATAACCTTCAAGGCAAGCATTTTGCTTTATGGGGATTGGCTTTTAAACCTAACACTGATGATATTAGAGAAGCTCCAGCATTAAGTATCATAGATGCTTTAACCAAAGCAGGTGCTACGATCACTGCCTATGATCCAGAAGCAATGGCGAATGTAAAAGCACAAATAGGTGAGAAGATACAATACGCTACTAGTCAATACCAAGCTTTAGAAAAAGCGGATGCATTGATTATTGCAACGGAGTGGAGTGAGTTTAGAACACCCGATTTTGAGCGTATGGAACAAGCTCTTGCTAAGAATAAGATCATCTTTGATGGCAGAAACCTGTTTGATGTACACAAGATGAAAGAACTAGGGTATCATTACGAGAGTATCGGAAGACAACAAGCATAACATGAGTCAACAAAGAATATTAATTACAGGAGCAGCCGGATTTTTGGGATCGCATTTATGTGATCGCTTTATAAAAGAAGGCTATTATGTAATGGCGATGGATAATTTAATCACAGGTGATTTGATGAATATCGAGCACCTAAGATCTAATGAAAACTTTGAGTTTATCCATCACGATGTAACAAAGTATATTGAAATACAAGGCTCATTAGATTATATTTTACATTTTGCATCTCCTGCAAGTCCTATTGATTATTTAAAGATCCCTATACAAACTTTAAAAGTTGGTGCACTCGGTACGCACAATTGTTTGGGCTTAGCGAAAGCAAAGGGAGCAAGAATATTAGTAGCAAGTACCAGTGAAGTATATGGAGATCCATTAGTACATCCTCAAACAGAAGAATACTGGGGTAATGTAAATCCAGTGGGTCCAAGAGGGGTGTATGACGAAGCAAAAAGATATATGGAAAGCATTACCATGGCTTACCATACTTTTCATAATGTAGAGACAAGAATCATCAGAATATTCAATACCTATGGTCCAAGAATGCGTCTGAATGATGGAAGAGCACTTCCTGCCTTTATTGGTCAAGCATTAAGAGGCGAGGACTTAACCGTGTTTGGTGATGGTTCACAAACAAGAAGTTTCTGTTATGTAGATGATTTAGTGGAAGGCATATATAGATTGTTATTAAGTGAGTATAGCCAACCGGTGAATATTGGTAATCCTAATGAGATTAGCTTAAAAGATTTTGCAGAAGAGGTATTAAAATTAACTGGATCTAAGGTTAAGATTGTGTACAAGGATTTGCCAGTAGACGATCCTAAGCAAAGACAACCAGATATCACAAAAGCAAAAACTATCTTAGGATGGGAGCCCAAAGTAGATCGTGCAGAAGGCTTACAAAAAACCTACGAGTATTTTAAAGCATTACCACCCACAGAGTGGACAAAACAACCAAAAGAGTTTACTTCTAAATAATCAAGATGTCCATTCAAAAAATTTTAGTCACAGGTGCCAATGGACAATTAGGTTGGGAATTATCTCAATTAGCATCGGCTTATCCTGACTATGAATTAGTGATGGCAGATAGATCTTTGTTGGATTTATCTAAGCCTGAAAA
>CAWULX010000114.1:0-4433 GCA_963923775.1 uncultured bacterium | reverse complement strand
TGAAAGCAAAAGGATTTGAAACACCACAAAAATTGCAAAAATTTTATGAAAAATTTGGTTTTGTAAAAGATAAAAAAAGTGCTTCAATGATAAGAGAGCCTAAATTAATTGAAGTTAAACCAGCTGAAGTAATAGAAGAAGAAAAAATAGAACCAGTATTAACACAAGAAGAAATCAAATCAACTGCTAATAAAATTAGAGGTTTAAAAATAAAAGTTGATAAGAATGTATTACAATCAAATATTGCAGGCGTTCCTATAGCTGTTTATAATGTAGCAATTGAGGCTATTGCTAGGTCTGTAGAAGCAGGTGAAAGTATAGCCAAAGCTGTTAAAGATGCTATTAAAAAATATAGATTAGATGAGAATAAAGCATTTAATGTAGATGAATTTACTAAAAGTATAACATCAATATTACCATCATCAAAATATAAAAAAGGTGATGTATTGGATATTGAAGAAAAAGATTATAAAACAGCTTCTAAAATAATTAAACAAAACAAAGAAAATTTTAAGAAAAATCCAGAAGCAGTTACTCCTGAACCTCAATTAGATAAAAATGGTAAACCAAAAATAGAAGTAACTGTAGGTGATGATGGTAAGAGAAATATACAAATTATTTATAAAAGTGTTCCATATAATTTAGAAAATGGAGCATTAAAATTTGTATCTAAAGATAGAAAAAAAGCAGTAGACATATTATCTGATAAATTAGTAGAAGATTATAATGCAAATAAAAATAAACCTGAAATTAGTGCGGCAATAGGTTGGTATGGTAATATGAGGAAATGGTTCCAGAAAAATTTTGGAGCTAATATAGAAATGTTTGGCCAGCTTTTAGCTGCAACATCGGCTAGAACAGAAGTAGTAGATAATTTCAAACAGGCAGTTGATGCGATGAGAAATTTATCTAAAGGTAAATATGATGAATTATTAAAAGATTATGATAATTATGTAAAAAGTATTAATAGTTTATCTGATGAGCAATTATTAAAAAAATGGCAAGAAAAAAATCCGAACAAAAGATTGTCTGAATTTAATGCAGATGATTATAGAAGATTTTTAATAAATCAATATGAAAAAGTACCATTAAGAAGCAATGGTAAAAAATTTAATGCAAATAGTAAAAAAGTTTTACAAGCATTACATGGTAATTGGATTGAGCAAACTGAAGGCCCTAAAACAAAAAATTTTGCAGGTAATTTAACAGGTCGTTCATTTGAAGCAACGATTGATGTTTGGGCAGCTAGATATTTAAGAAGAAAAATATATGAAGGTAAAACTAAAGAATGGAGAATTTTACCACAATCGGAAGGTGGAGTTCAATTTGGTAAATTGAAATCAGGAGGAATGACTGGTGATTATCCATTTGCTGAAGAGGTTATGAGAAAAGCTGCTGATAAATTAGGAATAAAAGCAGATGATTTACAAGCATTTTTATGGTATTTAGAAAAAGATGTATGGGATAAAAATAATTGGACAAATATAATTGGTAAGAAAAAAGCTTCATTTGAAGAGGCGGCACAATCAATTGCTTCTGATAGATATCAAGCAGGTATAACTACATTTAAAAATGTTGAAACGTTTGATCCAATTAAATTTGAAGAAGAAAGAAAAAGCATTGAAAAAGAAATAGGAAAAATACCGGGTATTATTGTATCTAGAGTTAATCCTTCAGAAGGTGAATTTGTAAGTGAAAATGAAGGTACATTTACTGAGCCAACATTTGATGTTGAATTTACTGTAGAAAAAGGAGCTGATATTTCAAATGTTATAAAAAGAATAAATGAGATACAATCTCAATATGACCAAGATGCCACAATAGTAAGCAGATTTGTAGATGCCAATCATCCAAATGCTAGGCCTATTATAGAGGTTGGTTTAGCTACACCTGTAGCTCAATCAGATATCATCAATGATATAAAAAAGACTCTAGCAGATATGAATGTAAGGGGTTTTACTATAGCAAGGGATAGACAGGGCAAGATATTGGGGTTAAGATCTCAATTTATCCCAGAATTTGAGGAAAATGCAAAAATGGAAGAAGGAATTCAAAGATTTATCAAAGCTTTTAGAGAAATTAATGAAAAATATGCAAATAATAAGGAAATTTCATACCTTTCTAGTAATTTTGTAGACTCACAAATCAAATTTAAAGAAAATGGAACAACCGAAAATGAACAGAATGGTGGAACTTTGCCTTCAGGACAAGGTATTCAGGGAGAATTACCAAAACAAGAAGGAAGACCCACAGAAGGTATCAGTGACATTTCTAAAGAACAAGGAGAACAAATTGGAGGACAAGGAGATAGAACAGGCAATGGAGTGGTTCCAGAACCAGAGGTTCGCCCAATAAGTGAAACTACAGAAACCTCCAAAGAAAAGGTAAAGTCAGTTGTTGCTAATATAAGAAAAGCAAAAATTGATTTATCAAAGTTAAGTGATGGAGGTCCACAATTAAATATTTTAGGTTTACCAGTAGCCGTTTATAATGCTGCTTTAGAAACTGTTGCGCTTGCAATAGAATCTGGAGCTACATTAGCGGATGCTATTTATTATGCTATTGAAAAACATAAATTAGATAGAAAAGAAAAGTTCAATAAAGCCGAATTAATAAAGCAATTAGAAGACCTTACAGGTGAAAAAGTTGTATTAGAAAATAGGAAAAAGACTTTAGCTGATGAATTTGCTATTGCTGAAATGAGAAAAAGCGAAAGATCTATCAAAAATGCAAAAAATAAAATAATAAAAGATAACTTTGGTAAAATAGTAGAAGAACTTTTAAATAATAATAAAATAGATAGAATATGTTAAAATCATTATTGTCTAAAGACATGAAAGAAGGTCTTCAAGACGCAGTGCAAGTTGAATTGCAACAATCAAATTTATGGAAAAGTCTTGCAAATCAAATGCAACGATTAGGTTATTTTGGTAGTCAAAAATATTTTTTAGCAGAAAGTGCCGAAGAATTAACTCATTATCAAATGCATGTAGAATTTATGAATGATATGGGTGATTGTGCAGATTTGCCAAAAATTGATGCAATCAATGATAAAGTAAAAACTATTGGTGATGCTTTAGAAATAGGTTATGAAATTGAAGTTGATGTATATAATCAATATAAGGAATTTTATGAAAAAGCAGTATCTGAAGATGTGGTAGTAGCTCAATACTTATTACAATTTTTAGAAATACAAAGAAAAGCAGTAGGTCATTATGGTGATTTATTGGCTAAATATAAAGTAGCTGAAGAAACTAAAGAGATTTTAGAATTTGACGAACATATTAATGATTTATAATGGCAAATCCTTGCAAATATTACATAGGTAAAAAAGAATATACTGAAGATGAATTTAAAAAATACCTTTTAGAAGGTGGTTTAGATAAATTTATTGAAGAAGGTTTTGATATATCTAAAATTAATATTGGCAAAGAAAGTGCGCCAGTATCTGGTATTAAAAATGTTGTTTCTGAAGAAACAAGAATTAAATTAGGTCTTCCATCTTTAACAATACCAAAGTTAGGTCAAAAAACAAATAATCTATTAGAAGGTAAAAGACTAGTTGAATCAGGAGAAATTGATCCTGAAAAATTAGTTGATAGAATACTTAATACACCTGATAAAGGAACTAATAAACAAGAGGCGCAAGTAATGCAATATTACACACGCCAATTAAATACTGCTAGATCAGAAGTTATAAATGCTTTAAGTAATGAAAATATAACTCCAAATGAGCGATTGAATTTATTAGGTAAATTGGGCCAATATGGTGATAGATTAGATCAGGTTACAGAAGCAAATATTTTATCAGGAGGTGATTGGGGAGAAGTAGGTAATGTAAGACAAGAAGTTTATGATGAAGGTTATAACCCAGTAAATGATAAGGCAGCTATAAAACAAATTTATGGAGGTAAAATACCTGATGAAATTAAAATTGAAATAGAAAAAGCATTTAAAGAAAGAGATGAAGCTCTAATTGAACTTGCTAAAAGGGAAGAAATAATTAGACAACAAGAAGCTAAATTAAAAATTCAAGAAATTGGTAAACAAAAAGTAGGAGAAAAAATAGATCATAAAAAAGTTAGAGCAGATTTATTAGATGAATTAAAAAATGCAAAAAACGAACATCTTCAAAAATTAAAAGATAAAGGTATTCAGCAAATGGGAGGTATAGAAGGAATTGTTCTTACTCCAAAAATGATTAAAATTATTGGTAAAATTGCTGCAGATTATATACAAGAAGGTTATGAAAATTTAGAAGATGTTGTTCTTAAAGTATATGATGAAGTAAAAGGTCTTATACCAAATATAAGTAAAAAAGATATTAGAGATGCTTTAGTATTACACGAAGCAGGTAAAATAGAAGAAAAAGCTAAGAGAAAAGAAAAAGAAGCAGAAAAATATGAAAAAGAAGGCGTTCCATCAAAATCTCT
>CAWULX010000113.1:0-4453 GCA_963923775.1 uncultured bacterium | reverse complement strand
TATTACAGAAAATGTATAATGGAGTAGTGAAGTAAAAAAGAAGTAAAATAAATCGAGGCACTCGTTTATGGGGTGCCTCGATAAAATCATAAGAGTAGAAAATAAATAAGCCCTAAATTTCTTCAGGGCTTATTTATTCCAGTCTAAAATCCCTTTTTAGCAACTCCGTCAGCGATTGCTTTTAATGCATTTGCTTCGCTTAAGATAGCAGCCATTTTATTTCCTTTACCGTCATGACCACCAGCCATATAACCGCCTTTAGCAGTTTTAGTAACTACAGCATCATGCATTGGTACATTTTTTTCTTTAGTTTTTAAGCAATAAGCTTTGATCATTTTTGAAGTGTCCATTTTGTATAAATTTTAGTGTTAAAATTGCTGTATTGAAAGTAGGTTATTTATATTGAAAAATCGCCATTTAAGCGTCAATTTTTGCGTATTTGGCGTGTGTTTCGATAAATTCTCTCCTTGGAGCTACCTCGTCACCCATCAACATACTGAAAATTCTATCTGCTTCTGCGGCGCTTTCAATGGTAACTTGCTTCAAGGTTCTTCTGCTTGGATCCATGGTGGTTTCCCATAATTGATCTGCGTTCATCTCACCCAGACCCTTATATCTTTGAATCGTTACTGAGTCATCTTTACCTCCACCTAATTTTTCTATCAAGCCTTTTCTTTGTTCTTCGCTGTACGCATATTCTTGATCTTTACCTTTCTTCACTAAATATAAAGGTGGTTGCGCAATATATACATAACCATTTTGAACCAACTCTTTCATGTATCTAAAGATGAAAGTTAAAATCAAAGTAGCAATGTGAGAACCATCCACATCGGCATCGGTCATGATAATTAATTTATGATAACGAAGCTTGGTTAGGTTCAACGCTTTTGGATCTTCAGGTGTACCTACTGTTACACCCAATGCAGTGTACATATTTCTTATTTCTTCGTTCTCGTATATCTTATGTTCCATGGCTTTTTCCACGTTCAAGATCTTACCTCTAAGTGGTAAGATGGCTTGATAACTTCTATCTCTACCTTGTTTAGCTGTACCACCCGCAGAGTCTCCCTCCACAAGGTATAGTTCACATTTCTCAGCATCTCTTTCAGAACAATCCGCTAGTTTACCCGGTAATCCACCTCCAGATAAAACTGTTTTGCGTTGAACCATATCTCTTGCTTTCTTTGCGGCCACACGAGCTTGAGCTGCTAAAATAATTTTAGAGATAACATATTTCGCTTCTTTAGGATTTTCTTCCAAGTATGCTTCTAACACACGAGATACGGTAGTTTGCACCACACCACTCACTTCACTATTGCCTAATTTAGTTTTTGTTTGACCTTCAAATTGTGGCTCAGGTACTTTAACAGAGATAATAGCACTAAGCCCTTCTCTAAAGTCATCTCCTTCAACTGTTACTTTTGCTTTTTCAAATAATCCTTCTTTATCACCGTAGCTTTTGAATACTCTTGTTAAAGCTGTTCTAAAACCAGTAACATGCGTACCACCTTCGATGGTATTGATATTGTTAACGTAAGAGAAAATATTTTCTTTGAAATCGTCATTGTAAGTTAATGCAACTTCCACTGCTACATTAGAAGCTTCGTCATGTCCTTCTACATACAATGGGTTAGAAATAATAGGATTTCTATTACCATTCTTATCTAACATTTGTACAAACTCAACGATACCACCTTCGCTATAAAATTCATTTACATATGCGTTACCGTTTTCGTCCAATTCACGTAAATCAGTTAAGCTAATATGAATTCTTTTATTCAAGTAAGATAACTCGCGTAATCTACCTTCTAAAATTTCTTTGCGATATACAGTCTCTTGGAAGATGCTTGCATCTGGCCAGAAATGAACTCTTGTACCTGTTTTATCACTTGTGCCATTCTCTCTAACAGCATATTGAGGAATACCAATAGAATATTCTTGCTCAAATATTTTTCCTTCTCGCTGAACAGTCACTTGAAGTTTAGTACTTAGAGCGTTCACGCAACTCACCCCCACACCGTGTAAACCACCAGAAACCTTATAGGTATTCTTGTCAAATTTACCACCTGCGTGAAGCACGGTCATAACTACTTCCAATGCAGATCTTTTTTCTTTGGAGTGCATGGCAGTGGGGATACCGCGACCATTATCTTGAACACTGATGGAATTGTCTTTATGAATAGTTACTTCGATATGAGAACAATACCCTGCAAGGGCTTCGTCAATAGAGTTATCTACTACTTCATATACCAAGTGATGTAGACCTTTGACACCCACGTCACCAATGTACATGGCTGGTCTTTTTCTAACGGCTTCTAAACCTTCTAAAACCTGGATACTATCGGCTCCATAATTCTTGTTTTCGGCCGAATCTAGAGGTTGCAAATCTTCTGACATAAATGGATCTTTTTTTTGTTGTTATAGGGCATTCAGAATGCATACAAACTTAAGAAAATTAAGGGTTTAAGTGTAAAATACGCTCCTCTTTAGTTATCCCCATTTTAGTTGTTTTGTGAATATGACAGAGTTTAAAAATGAGGCTAAAAATGGCCTTTAAAGGGCATTTTTTTTAAAGACAATCATGCCTGTAAATTTGTTAGTATAAAAAGTCATTTTTGGGCCTTAAATGAACCTTTTTCCTGCTTTGATGTTTATACATTAATTTTGTAACATGATGCGAACAATGGAAATATTGAATAATGTCGGGAAACCTGCTGCTTTTGAGGGCATGCAACTACTTTGGCATAAGGATCAGCATATTCCAGGGTCAACCCAATATAGCATCAGAAGATATTCCGCTAATCAATGGTCTGCAGAAGATACCGGAATGTTAATCTACCATTATAGTGCAGGACAACCCAAAGAGAATTATTTAGAATTAAGATTCTGTATTTCAGGAAATAGATTTTGTGAGAATAAGGTTTGTGGCAATTGCAATCAATTACCTACAGAAGATTGTGCAGGTCCGCACAAAACAGTGGATGTTTTTTCTTTTCATTTTACTTCCACTTTTTTACATCAGTTTACGCACAATGTAAAGTTAACTACCACTAAAGACGAAATTTTAGCGTTCAAGCATTTACAATCTTTTACAAAAACTTTTCCTCTAGGAGCTAGAAAGCGCAGTAGTTTGGACGAAGTGTTGAATCATAGCTATACGGGTTCCATGGAGAATATTTTTATCAATGCAAAAGTGCATGAGTTGTTATTACAGAGCATGGATTTTGCATTTGAAGAAGAAAAAGAATTGACCTTTACTTGTAAGTTTTTAGCAGATGATAGAGGCAAGGAAAGTATTTATCAAGCAAGAGAAATTTTATTACAACATATTGGCGATCCTATTACCATTAAAGAATTAAGCCGCAAAGTAGCCATGAATGAGTGTTACTTAAAAAAGGGTTTTAAAGAAGTTTTTGGAACTACCATTTTTGATTTCTATCAACAACAAAGAATGGAGCATGCCAAGTATCTATTATATGAGAAAGCTTTGAGCGTAACGGATGTATCTGCTTTATTGGGCTATTCCTCTATTTCTCATTTCTCTGCAGCATTCAAGAAGCACACAGGTTTAAAACCTTGTGAATTATTGAACTAGTTTCTTATTTTTATTTTCTAAAATAATCTTATGCGTATTCTAATTGCTTTATTTGCGTTGGTCTCTTTAAGTTCTTGCATCCAACAAAGAGTGGACTTAATTGTACACCATGCACAAATTTATACAGTAGACAATCAATTCAGTAGTGCTGAAGCTATGGCGGTGCAGGACGGTAAAATTGTTGCAGTAGGTACCAATAACGATATTTTAAAAGAATACAAATCGGATAGTGTAATGAATGCAGAAGGTGCTACCATCTATCCAGGATTTATAGATGCACATGCGCATTTTGTGGGTTATGGTCAATCTTTATTTGCAGTAGATTTAATGTTTGTGAGTTCTTGGGATGAAGTAATCAATAGGGTAAAAGACTTTGCTACAAAACATCCTGGTACATCTTGGATTAGAGGAAGAGGATGGGATCAAAATAGATTTCCAGGAAAACAATTTCCTACCAATGAATTATTGAATAATTTATTTCCAGATAGGCCCGTTATTTTAGAAAGAGTAGATGGACATGCAAGTATTGCAAATAATGCAGCTTTAGCATTGGCAGGTATCAAAGTTGGACAAACAATTGAAGGAGGAAGTTTTGTGGTAGCCAATGGTAAACTTACTGGTTTATTAATTGATAATGCAGTAGGGGAAGTAGAAAAATTCATTCCAGCTCCAAACAAAGAAGATTATAAAAATTGGTTAACTGCGGCGCAAGCCAATTGTTTTGCAACAGGGTTAACCACAATTACAGATTGTGGTTTGCACCCAACAGCAGTTGCTATGATAGACACTTTACAACAAAGCAGTGACCTTAAAATGCGTTTGTATGTGATGTTAAGTGATCATCCAGATTCATATGCT
>CAWULX010000112.1:0-4472 GCA_963923775.1 uncultured bacterium | reverse complement strand
TTTTATAAGATGAGGAATTGGAGTAAGTTAATTTTTATACTTCTTGTTTTTGTTTTTATGGTTGCTTGCCAAAACATAGATTTATATGAACAAACTACCACTTATCCAAACCACCAATGGTCTAGTAAGCAAGTGAATCAATACCAATTTAGTATTGCAGATTCTAATGCATTATATAATATGTATTTTGTTATAAGACATCATAATGCCTATCACTATAAAAATATTTGGTTACAAATAAATACTAAAGCAGTTGGAGATAGTTTGCAAAAACAAACTATCAATATTAATTTGGCTGATGACATGAATGGATGGTTAGGCTCTGGCATGGATGATATTTACGATCACAGAGTGTTGATTAATCCAAAGCCTGTAAAATTACCTAAAGGTGAATTTATTATAAGTACTCAACAAATAATGAGAGAAGATCCGCTTCAAAATATTTTAACTACTGGAGTAAGAGTTGAAAAAGCAAAGCCATGAAATTGAAATTGGTCACTGTGATTTATTGGATCTTTTTAACCTATATGGTTGCGGCATTTATTTGGTGGTATGTTTCTTTAGAGAAACAAAATGACCAAATTACTCAGATTAAAATAGAAAAATTACAAGCTAACCCAGGGGCAAATATCAATCAATATAAGGCATTGCTTAATTATCAAGAAAGGAAGAGGAAACAATTTTTAGGAGAGGGCATTACTTTTTTATTTTTGTTTTTTTTAGGCGCTATTTATGTTTACAGATCTTTAGTAAAACAACTTAAGTATTCCAATCAGCAACAAAATTTTATGATGGCGGTAACACATGAATTAAAAACGCCCATTGCAGTTACGCAGTTAAATATAGAAACACTTTTAAAAAGAGACTTGCAATCTGATCAACAAAAACAATTATTGAATAATTCCTTAAAAGAGACGCAGCGTTTAGATGCATTATGCAATAATATTTTGTTAGCCTCTCAGCTTGATCTAGCAAACTATCAACAAAATAAACAATCCATTAATTTATCTGAAGTTGTAAATGGTGTGATAAAATCTTTTGAAGAAAGATATCCTTCTAGAAAAATTATTAGCAATATTCAAGAAGCTGTAATGATGTTTGCAGAGCCTTTGCTAATGCAAATGCTTTTACAGAATTTGGTAGACAATGCACATAAATATGCTTCCAATGATACACCCATCGAAGTAGTATTGGAACAAAATGAGCATCATATCTTATTACAAGTAAAAGACCAAGGAATTGGTATTCCGCCTGCTGAAAGAGATCGCGTCTTCAATAAATTCTATAGAATGGGCAATGAGTCTACCAGATCGGCCAAAGGAACTGGTTTGGGGCTTTATTTGTGTAAAAAAATTGCTGAATTCCATCAATCCCAACTATTGATTAGTGAAAATCAACCACAGGGTACAATTTTTAGTTTTAAGGCAATCTTTTAGGTTTTTGGGCGTTATAATAGGGTTAATTCTATATCATGTCTTTGAGCTCTATTGCCGATTTTTTACAACCCGTTAATTTAGACCTACTTTCTAAGGATGAAGGATATAGGGATACTCAATTAGGAAAGCATATCAAGGTTTATGAAACCCAATTGCCAGACATATCGGATGCAGATATGGTGATTATAGGTGCGGGAGAATGTAGAGGAGCGGGCTATGCTATAAATGAGCATGCGTCAGCAGACGGAATTCGATCTGCCTTATATGCTTTGTACTATTGGCATGCACAAGTAACTATTGCCGATTTAGGTAATGTGAAAATTGGACAAACCATTCAAGATAGTTATGCTGCATTAAGAACCGTTATTGCAGAGCTTATTTTACAAAATAAAAAAGTAGTAATTATAGGAGGATCACACGATTTAACCTTACCTCAATATCATGCTTATACTAGTATACCAACCTTGGTTAATGCTGTGGTAACAGATGCTAAAATTGATTTGGATTTAGAAGCAAGATTACCTGCAGATCATTTTTTAGAAGAATTGTTTACGGGACTTCCTAATCATTTAAATCACTATGCACATATAGCTTTCCAAAGTTATTTTATGCATCCTCATATGTTAGAGACTATTGACAAATTAAGATTTGATTGTTTTAGATTAGGTATAGTAAGAGAAGATATTGAAGAAATGGAACCCGTTATTCGAGACAGTCATATGATGAGTTTTGATATTAGTGCTATTCAAAATGCACAAGCGCCTGCCAATATTATAACACCTAATGGATTAAATGGAGAAGAGGCTTGTGTCTTGATGCAATATGCTGGAATGAGCTGGAAGACTAGTAGTATTGGTTTATATGGATATCAGTCAGAACTAGATCGTAATGGTTTGACAGCAATTCAAATGGCTCAAATGATCTGGTATATAATAGATGGGATCCAAAAGGGGAAAAAAGAATCGCCTTTGACAGCTACGGAAAGATTTAAAGAATTTCATATAGCTTTTTCAGATATAGATACGCAATTTTTACAAAGTAAGAGTACTGGAAGATGGTGGATGCAACTTCATAATAAAGAGTGGGCTCCTTGTAGTTATAAAGATTATTTAGTAGCTTCAAAAAACGAAATTCCAGAAAGATGGCTAAGAGCATTAGAAAGAGAATAATTACTGTTCAGTATATTTCATTATTTGTATCCATTATTTTATTCGCTAGCTCCTGTGCAGTTCAAAAAGCGCAACATGCATTATTACATACTCCAGCATTAAAAGGAGCCCATGTGGGTATTGCAGTTTATAATGATACCAAGGGTTCTTGGATTGACCAATATCAAAGTGATCATTATTATACTCCTGCCAGTAATACTAAAATTTTAGCCACTTATGTAGGGTTGCAATTTTTAGGGGATTCTATACCAGGATGGAAGATGGCAGAAAATGCAGATACTTTATTTTTATTTCCTCAAGGAGATCCAAGTTTTTTTCATCCAGAATTTACTTATCAGCCAGTAATTGATATTATTAAAAAATCCAACAAGCAGGTTGTAATTGCTACCACTCAGGCCAATGATCAATTTGAAAATATGGGAGATGGCTGGGCATGGAATGATTATGCCGAAGATTACCAGCCCGAGAGATCTAGAATGCCTATTTATGGAAATGTGGTACATTTTTATGATAATGGAAGCGGCTTAAATATTAAGCCATTTACGTTTTTCAAAAATCAACCTATTGTTTATAATGATGTAAAGTCTAAGCAATGGTCAAGAAAGAAAACCACCAATCAGTTTTTTACGAACCACCAAAAAAACAATGCAAGTTATTTTCAGGTTCCATTTGTGACTGATTCAGAAAATGCGCTTGCTTTATTGAATGATAGTTTACACTTGGCAAAGCCTATTCAAACACTTAATTATATTCCACAACTTGCTCAAACAACTCTTAAAACTGTACCAACTGATTCCTTGTTAAAAATTATGATGAGCAGAAGTGATAATTTTTATGCTGAGCAAGTATTATTAATGGGAAGTGCGCAATTATTAGGTCGTATAGATGATGCTGCCTTTATAGATAGTTTAATTAAACTAGAATTTGGTTTTTTACCTCAGCCAATGCGCTGGGCTGATGGTAGTGGTTTAAGTCGATATAATTTAAATACCCCAGAAAACTATGTGGCAATCTTAAAGCAAATGCAATCAAAATTTGGCGAGTCTAGGGTTAGAAATATTTTTGAAAAAGGAGGAGAGGGAACTCTATCTGCTTATTATAAAAATTTCCCAGGCAGTATTTATGCTAAAACCGGTACCCTCGGCGGACAAATTGCTTTAAGTGGATTTATATACACTCAGCATGATCAAAAATTGTACTTCTCTGTTTTAGTGGCTAACCACATGAGTAAAACTAGTACTGCAGTAAGAAAAGCAGTAGAATCTTATTTGGTAAAACTTGCAAGCAAGAATTAATTATTGTGTAAACAAGCCATCAATATAGGCTTCGTTTAATGAAATATAAGTTGGAGCGCCTGATGCAGTTACTTGTGGCGTTTCACAGTCGCATAATGCATTTATCAAAGTTCTCATCTCTATAGTAGTTAATTCTTTACCTGCTTTGATGGCCATTTGTCTGCTCATACAGCGAATTAACTTTTCTCTCTTACTAAAATTAAGGTTATTGCTAAAGTGCTTAAACTGTTCAAGTAAAAGTTCTATGGCATTTTTTTCATTTCCTGATTCAACATCTGCAGGAATACCTTGAATCACAAAACTATTCGGACCAAAGCTTTCTAATTCATAACCAATGAGTGCAAGGTCTGGAATAATTTCTTCTAATAACACTGCATCCGAAGCACTTAATTCTAATACCACAGGGAATAAACTTTTTTGAGTGGCATGTGCTTGCAAGCTAGCTCTTTGATATTTCTCATACAAAATACGCTCATGTGCTAATTGTTGATGAACCATTAAAAAGCCAGAATTAGCAGGTGCAATAATGTAGGTATTATGTATTTGAATTAAGGGTGCATCTTCTAGAATGG
>CAWULX010000111.1:0-4483 GCA_963923775.1 uncultured bacterium | reverse complement strand
AAAAGGTACTAGACACCTATAATGAGATTGGATTAAATGTAAAGGGAATTGATGCTAAGAACATGTTCTATGATGCCCTTGCAGGTAAATCTGACCCCGAAGAAAAGCGTAAAATTATAGGAAAACTATTTATAGATGTATTTCAAATAGAAGCTTCTAAAATGCTGGAAGCCAAGTTTTTAGGTCAAGGAACAATTTATCCAGATGTAATTGAATCAGTAAGTGTTCATGGCCCTTCTCAGACTATCAAGTCGCACCATAATGTGGGTGGCTTGCCTGACACTTTACGCCTGACTTTGGTCGAGCCATTAAGAAGTTTATTCAAAGATGAGGTTCGTAAAGTTGGTTTAGAAATGGGCATACCAGCTGACATGATCAATCGACATCCCTTTCCAGGACCAGGATTAGCCATTAGAATATTAGGTGATATCACTCCTGAGAAAGTTGATTTATTACAAAGAGCAGATGCCATATATATAAATGGCCTTAAAGAATTTGGATTATACGACAAGGTTTGGCAGGCCGGTACCATCCTTTTGCCAGTTAAGAGCGTAGGCGTAATGGGAGACGAAAGAACCTATGAGTATACCGTAGCGCTAAGAGCAGTAACTTCTGTAGATGGTATGACTGCAGACTGGGCACATTTACCTTACGAATTCTTAGCTCATATTAGCAATGCTATTATCAATGAAGTAAGAGGAATTAACCGTGTGGTATATGATATAAGCAGTAAACCTCCTGCAACTATAGAGTGGGAGTAATTAGTTCATCGTTCTTTTCAGCGTACTGATCTTATCTTGAAGACTATTGACTACTCCAGCCAACTGATCCACATCCCACATAGGCTGTGCACCTGCTTTTTGGATCACATAAACCGCTTTCCAGATCTCCACAATATCTTGACTATTTACTTGATATGGCTCGTATAATGGATTGTCACTCAATAAAGTAAGCTTATCTTGATGATCATCATTGGTGATGATTCTCTTATACACTACTCCGTCTGCATTGGATACCACGATATAGGTATTGGAGTTCTTTACTTCCTTTAAAGAACCTACTTTCTCTCCAACGATCACGCTACCACTTGGTGTTGGCAACATACTATCTCCGATGATTTCAAAAGCTCTATAATCACCTGGAGCTAGCATTGGCAAGGTGAATGTGTTTAGTTCGTCTAGGAACTCTGGGTCGGCATAGCCAGCTAAGTATCCCGCAGCAGCTTTTACAGGCACAAATGGCACGACTGGAACAACTGAAGCGGATTTATCCATCTTCATAGCTCTACGTCGGTCTAAATAGGAATTAGACGATCCTTCTTGTCCAAAACCAGCTCTTTGTGATAAATCTTGGAAAAGGAATTCTTCCAAGCTCAAATTAAATAATGCGCAAATAGCTTCTTGCACTTCTAGTCTAGGTTCTGCTCTTTCTTCTTCATAAGCTCCCACTAAAGAACGCTTAATTTGAAGCTGTTGAGCCATTTCCTCTTGTGTCCATTCACGCTGCTTTCTGATGAATTTTAAATTCTTTCCTGCGTATGACATAACTAATGATTTTAGTGCAATTTACTAAATTATTTAGTTTTACCAAATTTTTTTAGCAATTTTTTTTCTGACCCCCAAAACCTAACTTGCAGTATGGCAAAAGCGCAAAAAGAACAACCCCTTATTTTAATTACCAACGACGATGGAATTACTGCCCCTGGAATTAGAGCCCTAGTAGAAGCGGCCCTTCCCTTAGGAAAAGTGGTGGTAGTAGCTCCAGATAAGCCTCAGAGCGGTATGGGACATGCCATTACCCTCGGACAACATTTGAGACTCACTAAAGTACCTTATTTGGATGGCGTAGATGCTTATGCATGTAGTGGTACGCCTGTAGATTGTGTAAAATTGGCAGTAGATAAAGTATTTCATAGAAAACCAACTATCTGTATTAGTGGTATTAATCATGGTGCCAATCATTCTATTAATGTTATTTATTCCGGTACCATGTCTGCAGCTTTAGAAGCTTCTATTGAAAGTATTCCAAGTATTGGCTTTAGCTTATTGGATTTAAGTATTGAAGCAGATTTTTCGGCAGCCATTCATTATGCTCGAATTATCATTGAACATGTTTTAGCAGATAAGAAATTAGACAAGCATCTTTGTTTAAATGTGAATATTCCTAAAGTAAAAAAAGAACTCATCAAAGGCATTAAGATTTGTAAACAGTCTTACGCTAAATACGAGGAAGAATATGTGGAGCGCAAAGATCCCTACGGGAAAAAATATTTCTGGCTAACGGGTATTTTTAAAAACTTTGATAAATCCAAAGACACAGATGTATGGGCCTTAGCGCATAATTATGTAAGTGTGGTACCTGTTCAATTTGATTTAACCAATCATGCACTGAAAGCATCTCTCACTAAAAAATGGAAATGGTAATGTTACAAAAAGACAATTATGTTTTGGGCGTTATACTTGGTTTAGCACTACCCTTTTTAGGTTTTGTAGGATTTTACCAATGGAAATTTAGTGTGTTTAGTGCTCAAGAATTTTTGACTTTATTAGCACAACAAAAAACAGTACTCTCTGCCATGATTAGTGTGTCTTTATTAATTAATGCAGCAGTATTGACTTTCTTTATTCAAAAGAAAAACGATAAAACAGCAAAAGGTATTTTTTTCACCACCTGTATTTATGCAATAGTTGCTATTGCATGTAAATGGTTTTTATAAATGCGTTATTATATTATAGCTGGCGAAGCCAGCGGAGATTTACACGGATCAAATTTGATCAAAGCCATTAAAGCAAAAGATAATAATGCTGTTATACAATGCTGGGGTGGAGATTTAATGGAAGCTGCAGGAGGCAAACTGGTAAAGCATTATAGAGCCCTAGCCTTTATGGGCTTTGTTGAAGTAATCATGAATCTTCGAACTATTTTATCCAATATCAAATTTTGCAAAAAAGATATCGAAGCATTTAAACCAGATGTATTGATTTGTATTGATTATCCAGGTTTTAATTTAAGAATAGCGGAGTGGGCAAAGCATAAAAATATTAAAGTTGTTTACTTTATAGCACCACAGGTTTGGGCATGGAAAGAAAACCGTGTACCTGCCATGCGTAAAAATATTGATAGATTACTTTGCATACTACCATTTGAGAAAGCTTACTTTAAAGATAGGTGGAACTGGGAAGTAGATTATGTAGGGCACCCATTAATGCAGGTATTAGAAAATCAAAAAAACTTAGCTCATCCTATACCATCCATCCAAGGACAAAATATTATAGCATTA
Organism: uncultured bacterium; assembly: GCA_963923775.1. GTDB lineage: Bacteria > Bacteroidota > Bacteroidia > Chitinophagales > Chitinophagaceae > Sediminibacterium. Next base: position 1,203 of record CAWULX010000111.1, on the reverse strand, counting down.
TTGCCTGGTAGTCGTAAGCAAGAAATTTTAAAGAAGCTACCAATAATGCTATCGGTTATAAATGCTTTTCCTAATCATCAATTTGCAATTGCGCAAGCCCCAGGATTAGACGATGAATGGTTTAAGCAATTAATACCTTCTCAAAATAATATTCATATAGTTAAAAACAATACTTACGCTTTATTGAATCATAGTAAAGCAGCATTGGTTACTAGCGGCACTGCTACTTTAGAGACCGCTTTATTAGGCGTGCCAGAAATAGTTTGTTATAAAGGCAACCCTATTACATTAGCACTTGCAAAGCGTTTTATTAAAATTAAATTCATTGCACTAGTGAATTTAATTATGAATAAAGAAGTAGTGAAAGAACTAATTCAAGATGAACTCACTACTGCTAATTTGTTAATTGCTTTAAAAGATATTTTAGAGAACCCAGTAAAGCAAGCACAGATAAAAGAAGATTATGCTGCATTACAAAATGTATTATATACTGGTCAAAATGCTGCAGAAGTAGCTGCAGAGATTATCTTAGAAGAACTTTCTAATTAAGATTACAAGAATTCCAATTAAAAATACAATTAAAGAAACTCTGTTCATGCCATGCATGGCTTTCATCATGCCTGTTCTTTCTTGATTAGGATCGCGTTTTACTAAAAATAAATACTCCCCTATTTGTCTTAAGAATTTCTTCATACAATATTCATTTAGCTTTTCTGTGAAACCAACCAACTCTTTAATAAAGTAGAAATTTGCTTTGTTTCAATAATAAAACCGTCATGTCCATACATAGAATCAATAGCAATTAATTTTGCGTTAGGCATATGATGTTCCATAAATCTTTGTTCATCTAAAGGACAAAGGATATCGCTATTTATTCCAATAATAAATGTAGGCGTTTTAATAGTTGCCAGCGTAGTCATTAAATCTCCTCCGCGTTTACGCGCTAAGTGATGACTATCCATGGATTTAGTTAATAACCAATAACTATAAGCATAAAATCTTTTCACCAATTTCTCTCCTTGATAAATCATATAAGAAGAGGCTTTGAAATGATCTATCTTTTCTGGATCCTCATCGGTTTGCTTCTCTTGGAAAATTCCATAGTTACGATAAGTTAACATACCAATAGCTCTTGCAGCTTTTAATCCATTTGCACCTGCATTTGGTGTAGCATCTTTCCAGGTTGGATCTGCTTCAATGGCT
>CAWULX010000110.1:0-4512 GCA_963923775.1 uncultured bacterium | reverse complement strand
ACCCCTCTAATGCAGCAACATAGGGCTATTAAGCAAAAATACCCCGATGCCATCTTATTATTTAGAGTAGGTGATTTTTATGAAACTTTTGGTGAAGATGCAGTAATAGCCTCTAAGGTTTTAGGCATCACTTTAACCAAGAGAAATAATGGAGCAGCATCTAGTAGTGAACTAGCAGGCTTTCCCCATCATTCACTAGATACTTATTTGCATAAATTGGTAAAAGCTGGACATAGAGTTGCCATTTGTGATCAACTAGAAGATCCTAAATCGGTAAAAGGTATAGTGAAAAGAGGCGTAACAGATATGTTAACTCCAGGTATTGCTACCAACGATAAATTACTAGCGAATAAAGAGAACAATTTTTTAGCCGCTATTTATTTTGAAAATGAAATAGGTGCATTGGCCTTTTTAGATATTACTACAGGAGAATTTTTAACAGCAGAAGGTAATTTTGAATACATAGATAAACTATTACAAAGCTTACAACCTGCAGAAATTTTATTCTCTAAAAAAGACCAAGCCATTTTTAAAGAATATTTTGCTCAAGGATTTTATTCATATGGTTTAGATAGTTGGATATTTGATGCACCTTATGCCAATGATTTATTGTTAAAACAATTTCAAACCCAAACCTTAAAAGGTTTTGGCATGGAAGGACAAAACAAATCCATCATCGCAGCTGGTGCAATTTTGCATTATTTAAAAGAAACAGAACATCCGCATTTACAACATATTCATTCTATAAGTCCCATTCAAAGAGAAGATATTTTATGGATGGATAAATTTACCATTCGCAATTTAGAATTAATAGGCAATGGTACTGATAAAAAAGGCTTATTAGATATCTTGGATCAAACCAAGAGCCCAATGGGTGCAAGGTTATTAAAGAGATGGCTGATTTTCCCTTTACAATCCATTGCTCAAATAAACGCTAGGTTAAATGCAGTTGATTATTTAATACAATCAACTGAAGAAAGAAATCAAAGTAGCGAAATGATTGAATCATGTGGTGATTTGGAGCGTTTGGCGAGTAAATTAGCGAGTAGAAAAATTCAACCAAGGGAATTACAACAATTAGGAAAATCATTAGAAGCAGTTGCATCTATTAAAGCCATTTTTGCAAACTGTAAAAATGAATACCTACAACAGTTAAGCAATCAACTAGCCAATTGCGAAATAGCAAAAGAAAAAATGAACACTACCCTTTTGGACCAACCTCCAGCAACTACTGTTAAGGGCGGATTTATTAGAGATGGTATACATACAGAATTAGATGAACTAAGAAATATATCCAGTGGTGGCAAAGAATACCTAGCACAATTACAAAACAAAGAAGCGCTTAATACAGGTATCAATTCTTTAAAGATTGGATACAATAATGTGTATGGTTATTATTTAGAAGTAACCCATACTCATAAAGAAAAAGTGCCTACAGATTGGATTCGTAAACAAACTTTAACTACTGCAGAAAGATATATTACTCCTGAGTTAAAAGTATATGAAGAGAAAATACTAGGTGCTGAAGATAAAATATTATTATTAGAACAACAGCTGTATCAACAATTATTAGACGAGGTTTTACAATCATTAAATGCTATTCAACAAAATGGACAAATACTAGCCATTATAGATTGTTTAATTTGTTTTGCCAATAATGCTATTGATTTCAAATATTGTAAACCTACTATCAAAGAAGATCTACAATTAGATATAAAAGATGGAAGACATCCAGTAATTGAACAAAGTTTACCCATTGATCAACCCTATATTGCCAATGATGTATTCTTAGATCCTAATCAACAACAAATAATTATTTTGACTGGTCCCAATATGAGTGGTAAAAGTGCAGTACTTAGACAAACTGCTTTAATTACTTTAATGGCCCATATGGGATCTTATGTTCCAGCTTCAGCAGCTTCTATACCTTTAACCGATAAAATTTTTACCAGAGTAGGTGCCAATGATAATTTAAGTGCGGGTGAATCTACCTTTATGGTTGAGATGATTGAGACGGCAAGCATATTAAACAATATCAGTAGTAGAAGTTTAATACTACTAGATGAAATTGGAAGAGGCACATCTACCTATGATGGAATCAGTATTGCATGGAGTATTGTGGAATTTTTAAACCAATCCAAAGAAAAACCAAAGACGCTGTTTGCAACACACTATCATGAATTAAATGATTTGGAAGCGCAATTGAATCATGTGCACAACTACCATGTAAGTCATAAAGAAGTAGGAAATAAAATTATCTTCTTAAGAAAATTAACCAAAGGAGGAAGCACTCATAGTTTTGGTATTCATGTAGCAAAAATGGCGGGCATGCCAAATAACTTAGTGACCAGAGCCAATGCTATTTTACAAGAAATGGAATTGAAAAATCAGGGTTCACAAAAATTAGCTACACCTATCGCAGCAACAAATGAATCAAAATTTCAGTTATCTATATTTGATGCCCATACTGAAACATTTGAGTCTATTCGAAAAGAATTAGACAGCATTGATATCAATAACCTCACACCAGTAGAGGCCTTAATGAAGCTTCAAGCAATTAAGCAGAAGTTAAACTAAAATATTAGTCAGCAAACTTTTGAAGGTACTTATGTATTTTAGCTTGTAGAGGCTCAGATACAGGAACCAATGGCAATCTTAATACATTCTCTATTACCCCTTGTTCTGCTAAATAAGCTTTAATACCAGCAGGGTTATTTTCTTCATACATATAACTATACCCTTCTACCATTAAATCATTTAATCTTTTAGCCATACTAAAATCACCTGCCATACTATAACGAATCATATCGCTAAATGGTTTGGGGAATGCATTTGCAGCCACACTAATTACACCATCCATCCCACATGCAATCTGTGCCATCACAATTTCATCATCACCACTTACTACTAAGAAATCTTTTGGTCTATCTTTTAATAAGTCAATTGTTTGTGCCATTTCAGGACCCGCTTCTTTGATACCAGCAATATTAGGATGTGCTGCTAATCTTAAAGAAGTAGCAGCAGTCATATTACGACCCGTTCTTCCGGGAACATTGTATAAGATAATGGGCTTAGGTGCAACATTGGCTAAGGCAGTGTAATGTTGGAACAAGCCTTCTTGAGTAGGTTTATTATAATAAGGAGTAACACTTAAAATAGCTACCACTTTAGATAAATCAAATTTTCCAAATGCTTCAATTACTGAAGCAGTATTGTTACCACCAATACCAATTACTATAGGAATTCTTCCATTTACTTTTTCTACGGTAAAATTAAATACTTCCACTTTTTCTTTCTCAGTCAAAGTCACAGACTCTCCAGTAGTACCTAATGTTACAATATAATCGATACCCCCTTTGATTTGGATGTCAATTAAATTTTCTAATGCAGCAAAATCAATGGATTGATCTTTCTTGAAAGGAGTTACTAATGCAACACCTGTGCCTTTAAGGGTATCTCTTAACATAATAGGGTTAGATATTTTTAAGCTTCTTCCCAGAAGCCCATTTTGCTATATTTTTCAATTCTATTTTCAACACGTGTAGCAGGTGCAATATCTTTTACTTCTGCTAAAGCTTCAGTGATTTTTGCTTTTAAGGAAGCGGCAGCTGCATGATAATCCCAATGTGCTCCCCCAAATGGTTCTGGAACAATATCATCAATCAATCCAAAGCCTTTCATATCCAAAGAAGTCAATTTTAGTTGCTCAGCAGCTAATTCTTTCTTATCCCAGCTTCTCCATAAAATTGAACTACAACTTTCAGGAGAAATTACGGTGTACCATGTGTTTTCCATCATCAGCGTTTTGTCTCCCACACCAATGCCTAATGCACCTCCACTAGCTCCTTCTCCAATGATACAAACAATAATAGGCACTTGTAGACGCACCATTTCATATATATTTCTTGCAATGGCCTCTCCTTGACCTCTTTCTTCTGCTTCTAAGCCAGGGAATGCACCTGGGGTATCTATCAAACAAATTACTGGCTTATTGAATTTTTCGGCCAATTTCATCAATCTTAGGGCCTTTCTGTAGCCTTCTGGGTTAGCCATCCCGAAATTCCTTAGTTGACGAGCCTTTGTATTGCTTCCTTTTTGCTGTCCAATCACCATTACAGTTTGACCATTTAATTCTGCAAAACCGCCCACCATCGCCTTATCGTCTTTTACATTTCGGTCACCATGTAATTCAAGAAATTTGTCAAACATTAAGTGCACATACTTTAATGTATAAGGACGATCAGGGTGTCTACTTAATTGTACCCTTTGCCATGGTGAAAGGCTTTCTGTGATTGCTTTTCGCTTGTCTACAATGGTTTGCTCTAATTGTTTTACTGTAGCTGATAAATCAATTTTTGGATTCTTCTCTGCTAATTTTTTAGTAGCATCAATCTGCTCATACAAATCCTTGATAGGTTGTTCAAAATCTAAAAATTGTCTATTCGGGTATTCTGGCATATATATACTATCTGTCTCTTATACACATCTCCGAGCCCACGAGACCTCTCTACA
>CAWULX010000109.1:0-4547 GCA_963923775.1 uncultured bacterium | reverse complement strand
AAATCAATAATATGATCTGCTACTTTAATCACGTCCATATTGTGTTCAATCACTAAGACCGTATTTCCTCTCTCCACCAATCTATTCAAAACACCTACTAATAATTGAATGTCTTGAAAATGCAAACCAGTTGTAGGCTCATCAAGTATGTAAAATGTTTTCCCAGTATCTTTTTTACCCAACTCTGTGGCAAGTTTCACTCTTTGTGCTTCTCCTCCACTCAATGTTACTGCAGATTGTCCCAAAGTGATATAACCCAATCCTACATCTTGTAAAACTTTTACTTTTCTATATATAAAAGGTACTGCTTGGAAAAATTCACAGGCTTCATCCACTGTCATATTCAATACATCACTGATGGATTTACCTTTATATCTGATTTCTAAAGTTTCTCTATTATATCTTTTACCGCCGCACTTTTCACAGTGCACATAAACATCTGGTAAGAAATTCATTTCAATTACACGCATACCACCACCTTCACAAACCTCACATCTACCTCCTTTCACATTAAAGGAAAATCTACCTCCTTGGTATCCTCTAATTTTTGCTTCAGGAACTGCAGCAAATAAAGTTCTAATATCTGTAAAGAATCCACAATAAGTTGCTGGATTAGATCTTGGGGTTCTACCAATGGGTGATTGATCAATTTCAATTACTTTATCAATATGCTCTAAGCCAGTTACTTTTTTATAAGGCATTGGCTTGGTCTTACTATCATAACAATGTTGTGATAAAATAGGATAAAGTGTTTCATTTATTAAAGTAGATTTCCCTGACCCGCTCACACCAGTCACTACAATAAATGTACCTAGTGGAAAATCGCAATTCACTTTTTTAAGTGTATTACCTGTAGCTCCTTCAATCGTGATTTTTTTACCATTGCCCTTTCTTCTCTCTTCTGGCAAATGAATTTTTTTCTTTCCCGCTAAGTACAATGCAGTATCAGATTTGGATTTGATTATATCAGCAGGTATGCCTTGAGCAACAATATGACCACCATGTATACCAGCTTTAGGACCAATATCCACTAAATAATCTGAAGCCATCATAATGTCTTTATCATGCTCTACCACTAATACTGTATTGCCAATATCTCTTAATTGCTTTAGGGCAGTAATCAATCTTTGATTATCTCTTTGGTGTAAGCCAATACTTGGCTCATCTAATATATAGGTAATACCCTGCAACTGCGAACCAATCTGTGTAGCTAATCTAATTCTCTGTGATTCTCCACCACTTAAAGATTTGGATGGCCTGCTTAAACTTAAATAAGACAAACCCACATTCATTAAAAAAGAAATACGGTCATCGATCTCTTTTAAAATACTAGTAGCTATTAGCAATTCTTTCTTATCTAATTTTTTGGGTAATTGTAAGAACCATTTTTGCAAATCATCTAAATGCATATCATTTAATGCTGCAATATTTTTTTCATTTACTTTAAACCACAAACTTTCTTTTTTCAACTTGGCACCATTACAGGTGGAACAAGTATTTAATTCCATATAAGTTTCTACCCATGCTTTTAAATGATCTGTGCTTTGAGAAGAAGTAAACCATCTTTTTAACATAGGAACAATCCCTTCGTAACTGCCTGTATAAGTGTCTGGGATATTTTCATCATTTAAATCCAAATCTAAATTGGAACTTATGTTTTTGTCGCCAAATAATATTAAATCATACTGCTCTTTGGTTAAATCTTTGATTGGCTTGTCTAAACTAATCTTATGTTTTCTAGCAAATTGTTTTATTTGCGTAAATACACTGGCTTCTCTAGCCTCACCAAGTGGATGAATAGCTCCTTCATTAATACTTAAAGATTTATCTGGTAGTAATAAATTTAAATCTATTGCATACACATTACCCAATCCCTTACAGGTTGGACAAGCACCATAAGGAGAGTTGAAAGAAAAACTATTCGGAGAAGGCTCTTCGTAACTTAATCCAGTTTCCAAACACATTAATTGTTTAGAATACTGAACTGTTTTGGTTTTTCCTTCTTCTAAAATAAATAATAATCCATTACCCATCTTCAAACATTGAGCAACACTTTCACCCAATCTTGTTTTCATGCTATCGTTCACCGGTAATCTATCTACCACTACTTCAATATCGTGAATCTTATACCTATCTACCTGAAGCTTTGGTTTTAGTTCTACCATTTCGCCATCAATTCTTGCTTTTACAAAACCTTTTTTTCTAATCTCTTCAAATAGTTCTCTATAATGCCCTTTTCTACCTCTAACTACCGGGGCTAATAAATTAATTTTCTTGTCTTTGAATTGGGTGAAAATATTTTGAATGATTTCTGCTTCAGAAAATTTCACCATTGGTTTGCCAGTATTATAACTATAGGCTCTCCCAATTCTGGCATATAATAATCTCAAAAAATCATATAACTCAGTAACTGTTCCAACAGTGGATCTTGGATTTTTATTGGTGGTTTTTTGCTCAATAGCGATCACCGGAGAAAGGCCTGTAATTTGATCCACATCTGGGCGTTCCATTTGACCCATAAATTGACGTGCATAAGCACTAAAACTTTCCATATAACGCCTTTGACCTTCATTATACAAGGTATCAAAAGCTAAAGAAGACTTTCCACTTCCACTAACACCAGTAAAAACTACTAGCTCGTTTTTAGGAATAGCAATATCGAAATTCTTTAAATTATGCTCTCTTGCACCTATTACTTTGATTTGTTCTTTTGGCTGTTTCATGGAGAAAGGTAAAGTTATAACAACCATTTTAATTTTTAGTTGACTTAGCCGCCGAACATTCGTAATTTTACAAGATAATTCTTGGTATTCATGAACCTAAAAACAGCTTCTTATTACCCCATTGCCAGAACTAGTGCATTATTGATTGCCATAGTGTTGTTGGCTACTAGTGCAATTCTAGGAAGAATTCCAGTGTTTTTGCTTTTGAACAAAGATTTTGGAACCATCGTAGATACCCTATTATTAGGATTTACTTATTTAGCAGAAGGTTGGATCTGGATTCCTTATTTATTGATCGCTGGATGGTTCTTTAAAAAAGATAAAGCCATTATAATATACAGTTTTGTTATCTCTACTTTATTCACTCAGATCCCTAAACTTCTTTTATTCCCCCATATCACCAGACCCATTGCAAGTGGAATAGATATTCACTTAATTCACACAGTCAAAGGAGTAGAAATGCATCAACTAAGTAGCTTCCCTTCTGGACATACAGCCACCGCATTTACGCTTTTCTTATTAACCATTTACTTATTTGATCAGAAAAAATTAATCCTAATTGGATTAATCTATGCCATGTTATGCGGCTACTCTAGAATTTATTTAGGACAACATTTCCCATTGGATGTGGGAGGAGGCATTTTAGTTGCAATTTTAACCATTGAAATTTCAAAAAGAATTAGAAAAATACAATCCAATGTTACAAAGAATTAGTTTTAGCTTAATAGCAGTTTTAATGATGCTTAGTAGTTTTGCACAAGATACCACTCAGCAAATCATCAATGGAAGAAAGAATAGTGCAGCACAAATGAAAAAGCCCTATGTAATCATGATTTCCATTGATGGAATGAGAACAGATTTTACAGATCTTCATCAAGCTCATTTTTTACAGAAAGTTTCTAAAGAAGGTATAAGAGCAAAATACATGACACCTTCTTTCCCCAGTTTAACTTTTCCCAATCATTATGCGATTGCCACAGGACAATATCCATCACATAATGGTTTAGTGGATAATACTTATTTTGATAAAGCTACTGGTGTTCAGTATTCTATGTCTAATGTAAAATTAGTGAGAAATCCAAAATACTATGGAGGCACTCCAATTTGGGTATTAGCTGAAAAACAACAAATGGTAAGTGCTAGTTATTTTTGGGTAGGTTCTGAAGCGCCTATTGAAGGTTATTTACCATCTTACTATTACAACTACAATGAAAAAACCAATATTGCAACCAGAATACAAGCTATTAAAGATTGGTTAAGTTTACCAGAAGAAAAAAGACCTCATTTAATTACATTATATTTTCCAGAAGTGGATCATGATGCACATAGTTATGGCACAAAAGACAATAGAGTAACTAAAGCAGTTCAATTTGTAGATAGTGCCATTAATGCAATTCAAGAAAATTTAAAAACATTAAATCTTCCAATAAATTACATAGTAGTTTCCGACCATGGCATGACGGATGTTGATAATGAAAATACCATGGGACTTCCCAAACAAATAGATACTGCTGCATTTAGAGTGCCATGGGGAGATGCTTTATTACATTTATACGCAAAAGACAGTTCAAAAATTAATTCAACAGTAGAAGCACTAAAAAAAGATACTTTATTTAATACTTATACATTAAATGAGACACCTTCTTATTGGCATTATGCAAAAAAAGACGATCGTTATGATAGATTAGGCGATATTATTATCACACCCCATTTACCAAAGGTTTTTAACCTAAGCACTAGAAAAACCACTCCAGGTAAACATGGATTTGACAATCATCATCCAGATATGAGGGCCACCTTTATAGCTTGGGGACCTGCCTTTAA
>CAWULX010000108.1:0-4613 GCA_963923775.1 uncultured bacterium | reverse complement strand
GCTATTGAACAATTAAGTTTTGACGAAGCTGCAGAGTTGGCATATTTCGGTGCAAAAATTTTACATCCTACATGTATCTGGCCTGCACAACAAGAAAATATCCCAGTGAAATTATTGAATACCATGGAGCCTTCTGCTGCTGGTACGGTGATTAAAAAAGAAGCAGGCACAGTAGGAGTGAAAGCAGTAGCAGCTAAAGATGGTATTATTGCTGTGAAGATTAAGAGCAGTAGAATGTTATTAGCTTATGGATTTTTGAGAAAAATATTTGAAGTATTTGAAAAATACAAAACTTCAATTGATATGATTACTACTTCTGAAGTGGCTGTATCAGTAACTATTGATAGTGATATTCATTTAGCAGAAATTATAGCTGAATTAAGCAATATTGCTTCTGTTGAAATTGAAAAAAATCAAACCATTGTTTCTATTGTAGGAAACGAAATTGCTCAAACAGATGCAGTTTTAAAGAAATTATTTGATGCCATTAATGAAGTGCCAGTAACCATGGTAAGTTATGGCGGAAGCCCTCATAATATTAGTTTGTTATTACCTAGCGATTATAAAACAAAGACCTTGCAATTAATCAATAAGGGTTTGTTTAATTTATAATTGCATTGTTAATATAATTTTAATAGAATAAAAAAGGTCAGATATAGCATCTGACCTTTTTTGTGTCTAAGATTGAAAAAATGAATTAGAGTATTATTTATCTAAATTTATTTGTGTCTAAGATTGTAAAAAATACATTAGAGGTTTATTTAAGACTTTTATATTGTGTAAAAAAGTCTTAAATAAACAATAACGCGTCTCCGTATGAGAAGAAACGATATTTATCTTTAATCGCTTTTTTGTATGCTTCCATGGCTAATTCGTATCCAGCAAAAGCACAAGTCATAATTAATAAACTTGTTTTTGGTAAATGGAAATTGGTTACCAAGCTATCTGCGATATTAAACTGGTAAGGAGGGTGGATAAAATGATTGGTCCAACCTTCTGCAGGCTTTAATAATCTTTGTGCAGTTACGCTACTTTCCATCGCACGCATTGCAGTGGTGCCAATAGAACAGATACGACGGTTATTTTCTTTAGCTGTATTGATAATTCTACAAGCTTCATCATCAATCTTGAAGTATTCAGCATCCATTTTATGTTTGCTCAAATCTTCTACTTCAATTGGTCTAAAAGTGCTTAAACCAGTATGTAAAGTTACTTCTGCAAAACGAATACCTAAGATTTCAGATTTCTTAATTAATTCTCTACTAAAGTGTAAACCTGCAGTTGGAGCCGCTACTGCACCTTCGTGCTTAGCATATACAGTTTGGTATCTATCCTTATCTTCTTCGTCTGGTTTACGCTTAATGTATTTAGGCAAAGGGGTTTCTCCTAAAAATTCTAACATTTTCTTAAAGCCTTCATCATCACCTTCCCATAAAAAACGAATAGTTCTCCCACGGCTAGTGGTATTATCAATAACCTCAGCTACTAATTCTTCGTTTTCTCCGAAATATAATTTGTTACCAACACGAATCTTTCTTGCGGGATCAACAATTACATCCCAAAGGCGATTTGGTTTGTTTAATTCTCTTAATAAGAATACTTCAATTTTTGCACCAGTTTTTTCTTTACGACCATACATTCTGGCAGGGAAAACCTTGGTATTGTTTACTACAAATACATCCTTATCATCGTAGTAATCTAATAAATCTGAGAAATGACGGTTTTCCATATGACCGTTTTTACGGTTAACGACCATCAATCTGCTGTCTTCTCTTTTCTTGGTTGGGTACTGTGCGATCAAGTTCAAAGGTAGATCGTACCTAAATTGTGAAAGTTTCATTGTGTCTATTTTAAAATGATAGCCACATTAAGTAAACTACGGCCTTACGGGGCAGTACACTTCATGTTACGGCATGAAAATTATGGACGCAAATGTACAACATTAGCACTAATTTTGTTCCACTAAATAACCCACTAAAAATTGGCTATTTGATAGAAAGGAACTAGCTTTGCAAACAATTGTTAGTTTTAGTGGTTATTGGTATAAAACCTAATAAATTATGTTGAAAGCAAAATGGTGGAAGTTGTTGTCCTTTGTACTATTATTATATACATGTACTTATGGATTTTTAGTGGAAGTACCCAAACTAGATGACCGCATGCAACAGTCAATTCGTAATTTTTTCTTCCATGTACCTATGTGGTTTGGTATGATGATTTTATTTTTTGTTTCTCTATGGTATGCCATTAAATATTTAAGACAAGGAAATGTGATCAATGATATTTATTCAACTGCTTTTGCAAGTATTGGATTGGTATTTGGTACCCTTGGAATTATTACTGGTGCTGTATGGGCAAACTATCAATGGGGAAGTCCTTGGGTGGGTGATCCTAAACAAAATGGTGCTGCTATTGCATTACTTATCTACTTTGCTTATTTTGTTTTAAGAGGTTCATTGGTTGATCAAGAAAAAAGAGCAAGATTATCTGCAGTATACAATGTATTTGCATTCTTTATGTTATTTCCTACATTATGGATCTTACCAAGATTATCCGAATCATTGCATCCGGGAGGACAAGGTAGTGAAGGTAATCCTGGTATTAATGGGAAAGACATGACTGCAAGTATGCGTACAGTGTTTTATCCAGCGGTAATAGGCTGGACTTTGTTAGGTGTATGGATTAGTACATTACAAATACGCTTTCAAATGATTAAGTATAAAAAGGAAGGACTCTTATAAATTAATTTAAATCAATAATATGTTTCAATTATTACAAGCAACAAATAACAATGGTTTAATGGTGCAAAATGGAAAAATCTTTTTAGTCATGACCATTGTGTCAATTATCTTAATTGGTTTATTTATTTATGTAGCCAGTATTGATAAGAAAATATCTAATCTAGAAAAATAATCTAAAACAAATTTTATGTCTACAAATAATGAGTATAGCTTTTTTCAGAGCGTAGAGAAGAGTTTTGATAAGGCATCTAAGTTTACTAAATGGGAGAAGGGTATTTTGGAACAAATTAAAGCATGCAACAGTATTTATAGCATGCGATTTCCTGTGAAGATGGATGATGGAAGAGTTGAAGTGATTGAAGCGTATAGAATACAACACTCCCAACATAAGTCGCCTTGTAAGGGTGGTATTCGTTTTAGCTTGGCAGTGAATCAAGACGAGGTTATGGCCTTGGCTGCATTAATGACTTATAAGTGCGCTATTGTGAACGTTCCATTTGGCGGTGCCAAAGGGGGTATTAAAATTAGCCCAAGATCATTGAGTGCCTATGAATTAGAAAAAATCACCAGAAGATATACTGCAGAATTAGTAAAGAAAAACTTTATTGGTCCTGGTATTGACGTACCTGCACCAGATTATGGAACAGGTGAAAGAGAAATGGCATGGATTGTAGATACTTATCAATCATTAAAGCCAGGAGAAATTGATGCGGCGGGTTGTGTAACTGGTAAACCTATTTCTTTAGGAGGTGTTAGAGGAAGAAAAGAAGCTACTGGTTTAGGGGTATTTTTTGGTGTTAGAGAAGTGTGTTTAATGCCAGATGTTATGAAGAAACAAGGATTAGAAGTGGGCATTGAAAATAAAAATGTAATTGTACAAGGCTTAGGAAATGTAGGATACTATTCTGCTAAATTTTTCCGAGAGCATGGAGCAAAAGTAATTGCGATTGCCGAATATGAAGGTGCTATTTATTGCAAGGATGGTTTGAATGAAGAAGAAGTTTTTCAACACAGAAAAACTACAGGAAGCATTTTAAATTTTCCTGGCGCAACTAATATCGAAAAGAGTAGTGATGCATTAGAATTAGAATGTGATATCTTAATTCCAGCAGCATTAGAAAACGTAATTGATGCTAATAATGCTCCAAGAATTAAAGCAAAAATTATTGGAGAAGCAGCTAATGGTCCTTTAACTCCAGAGGCGGATGAAATTTTTGCAAAGAAAGGTATATTGGTTATACCAGATATGTATTTGAATGCGGGTGGTGTAACTGTTTCTTATTTTGAGTGGTTAAAAAATTTAAGCCATGTTAGATATGGTAGATTAGAAAAAAGATTTACAGAGAATGCAAACATCAATATCTTAAATCAAATTGAAGAATTGACCGGGAAAAAAGTTACTGAGTCTGAGAAGAAAATCATTGCTCATGGTCCAGAAGAAATTGATTTAGTACATAGTGGATTGGAAGAAACTATGATTACTGCAACTAGAGAGATTATGCAAATTTGGAAAGACAATCCATCTATTCCAGATATGAGAACTGCGGCTTATGTTTGTGCAATTGATAAAGTGGGAACTTCTTATGCTGAATTAGGTATCTTCCCTTAATAGATATCATTTATTCAAAATAATCGGGGAGACTTTGCAGGTAATGCAGTTTCCCCGTTTCTATTTTAGCCCCATAGGTAGTATGACCATTGGTCATTACTAGGTATTTGGCTTTGATAACTTGTTGGTATTGTAATATTTGCTCCAAGGTTTTTTCTGTTAAAGGGACATTGGCTTCTTTACATTCAATTATGATCCAAGGGAAATCATCTTTGTATACAACAATATCAAAACGCTTATTTCTGTCTCTTATACACATCTCC
>CAWULX010000107.1:0-4648 GCA_963923775.1 uncultured bacterium | reverse complement strand
ACCAAATTGCCACATTAAAGGACTTGGTTTATTCCAAAGTTTTGCAACATGATTTTTATTGGGTTCTCCAGGCATTAAATACTGACGTGTAAAAAATAAAAAAATCCATCCAACTACAGCCACTGAAATAAATTGTTGTAAGGGAGAAATGGCATGTGCAACAAAAAATCCTCCAAGTACCCCTCCAGAAAATCCAGCCAAACTCCAAAATCCATGAAACCTAGAGGTAATACTTTTATCAAATAATTTAGATAAAGCTGCTGCTTGTGTATTCACTGACACATTAAACATATTACCTCCCATTCCAAATAAAAATAAAGTGATCGCTAACAAAAAAGTGGTATTGGCAAATCCTAAAGCAATTAATGTTAATGGATAAATAATGGCTGCAATAGAAACAATCTTTTTACTACCATACCTGGCAGTTAAAGTTCCTGAAATAGGTATGCCCAAAAATGATCCAATGGGTAGAAAAAACAATAAGCCTCCAAATGCACCATCACTCAAACCCAATTGCATTTTAATATCTGGAATACGGCTAGCCCAGCTTGCAAAACAAATGCCTGTTAGAAAGAAAAAACCTGATAATACAATGCGTCTAGTATTGGGAGAAATAGTGCTTTCTGTCATAAGGCAAAGATGGGGTTTTTCTGGGAATTGGGCTATATTTGCAGACCTATCATATTTCAATAGAATTATATGTATCGAACACACCATTGCGGCGCCTTAAATATTCAATTTGTTGGCCAAGAAGTAACCCTTGCTGGCTGGGTTCAAACCATTCGTAAATTTGGCGCCATAACTTTTGTGGACCTCAGAGATCGTTATGGTATTACACAATTATTAATTGGAGAAGAACTACAAAATCAATTAGACGCCCAACCCTTAGGTCGTGAATTTGTATTACAAGTTAATGGAACCGTGATTGAACGTTCTAACAAAAACAGCAATATCCCTACCGGTGAAATTGAAATTAAAGTAGCTTCTTTTAAAATTTTAAACGCTTCTATTGTTCCTCCATTCACTATTCAAGATGATACAGATGGCGGAGATGATATTAGAATGAAATACCGTTTTTTGGATTTAAGAAGAAACGCAGTTAAAAAGAATTTGGAATTAAGATATAGTGTAAACAGAGCAACAAGAAACTATTTACACGAAAAAGGATTCATGGATATTGAAACACCTTTTTTAATTAAATCAACTCCAGAGGGAGCAAGAGATTTTGTGGTGCCTAGTAGAATGAATCCAGGTGAGTTTTATGCATTACCACAATCCCCTCAAACTTTCAAGCAATTATTAATGGTTAGTGGTTACGATCGCTATTACCAAATTGTAAAATGTTTTAGAGACGAAGACTTAAGAGCAGATAGACAACCTGAGTTTACACAGATTGACTGTGAAATGAGTTTTGTAGAACAAGAAGATATTTTAAATATGTTTGAGGGCTTGGTAAAAAGCATTTTCAAAGAAGTAAAGCATATCGATTATACAGAGACGGTTCAAAGAATGACTTGGGAAGATGCCATGTGGAATTATGGTAATGATAAACCAGATATTCGCTTTGGAATGGAATTGTGCAATTTGAAAAAACCTGCACATGTATTTTCTGATAAAGTAGATCAAGCTACTTTGATTAATGGTGTTGATTTTAAAGTATTTGATGAAGCAGAAACGGTGATTGCCATTGCAGCACCTGGTTGTAGTGAATACTCTCGTAAGCAAACGGACGAATTAACTGAGTGGGTAAAGCGCCCCCAGATTGGCATGAAAGGTTTGGTATTTATTAAATGCAATACCGATGGAACCTTCAAAAGCAGCGTAGATAAATTTTACTCAGAAGAAAAATTAAAAGCCATTGCTACAGCAGCTAATGCAAAAGCAGGTGATTTAGTATTAATCTTAGCTGGTGCAGAAGAAAGAACCAGAAAAGCTATTAGTGAATTGAGATTGGAATTAGGAAAGCAATTAGGTTTTAGAAAAGAAGATGAATTTAAATTATTATGGGTATTAGACTTCCCATTATTTGAATACGATGAAGAAGGAAATCGTTGGGTAGCTAGACACCATCCATTCACTTCTCCAAAGCCCGATCATATTGATATTATGATCAATAATGCACCTGAAATTAAAGATGCTGCTAAATATTTAGAACACCCTTATGCCAATATCAAGGCCAATGCTTATGATATGGTATTAAATGGTAATGAAATTGGCGGTGGATCTATCAGAATATTCCAAAGAAACTTACAAGAGAAAATGTTTGCTGCATTAGGTATGAGTCCTGAAGAAGCACAACATAAGTTTGGTTTCTTATTAGGGGCTTTTGAGTATGGCGCACCTCCACATGGTGGTATTGCATTTGGCTTTGATCGTTTATGTGCATTATTAGGTGGTTCTGAAAGCATCAGAGATTTTATTGCCTTCCCTAAAAACAATAGTGGTAGAGATGTAATGTTGGATGCCCCTAGTGCTATTGATCAAAAACAATTTGAAGAATTACAGATTAAATTAAATCTAAAATAGACAATGCCCGCATCCCTTAAATTATATAGAGTACTTAGTTTTATTTTAATTCCTATTGCATTATTATTTGCATTTATAGATATAGCATTTTTAATGTCTGCTTTAGGCAATCCAAGTGTTCTAATATTTGTATTTGCAATTGCCTGTTTAGTGATTTATACTTTTACAAGTTTTAGTTTTTTAAAAAGGGGTATTGAGAGAGAGCAACATCAGTCAGCTAAAATAAAAGATTGGATTAAAGTAAATGCCTATGTAAGTTTGTTCTTATGTAGCTTATTCTTTTTAAACGGCACAAGTGTTTTAATGTCTAGTGATGCTGTTTTAATGAAGATCACTGAAGAGTTTATGCAACAGCAAGCAGGACTTCCAGAAGGTTTAAGTATTACCTTAATGCTTAAAGTAATCAAAGCAGCTTCTATCTTCTTATTAGTTACAGGACTGATTGGCTTAATTCATATTAGAACTACATTAAGACTAGTTAAAGAGTACAATTATTTATTTGAATAATGAGTCAGCATATCCCATTAGCAGAAAGATTAAGGCCGCAGGTATTAGCGGATCTAGTGGGACAAGAACATCTTTCAGGAGAAAATAGCGTCTTACAAAAAGCCATAACACAAGGCAAAGTCCCTTCCATGATTTTATGGGGACCTCCTGGCGTTGGTAAAACTACTTTAGCCAATATTATTGCTAAAGCATCTAATAGTGCTTATTATCAGTTAAGCGCTATAAGTAGTGGGGTGAAAGAATTAAGAGAAGTGATTGAGGAAGCTAAAGAGCAGAACAGTGCTATTTTGTTTATTGATGAGATTCACCGTTTTAATAAAGGACAACAAGATGCTTTATTAGGAGCAGTTGAAAAAGGTATTATCACTTTGATTGGTGCTACTACAGAAAATCCCAGCTTTGAAGTGAATAGCGCCTTACTAAGTAGGTGCCAGGTATTTGTGCTAAAAGCATTAGATAAAAAAGATTTAGATAAACTTGTTCAACAAGCCATCAGTAAAGATGCTTTATTCAAGAATCATACAATTGAAATAAAAGAAACAGAAGCTTTATTTCAATTGAGTGGTGGGGATGGTAGAAAATTATTGAACTTATTGGAATTATCAGTTGAAGCTTTAATTGGAACAAACAAAACAAACGAAATATTGAAGCTAACCAATGATTGGGTAATGCAAGTAGCACAAACTAATATTGCGCTCTATGATAAAAATGGAGAACTGCATTATGATATCATCTCTGCCTTTATCAAAAGTATGAGAGGCTCTGATCCTAATGGCGCAGTATACTGGTTATCCAGAATGATCGCAGGTGGCGAAGATGTAAAATTCATTGCAAGAAGAATGTTGATTTTTGCAAGTGAAGATATTGGCAATGCTAATCCCAATGCTTTATTACTAGCCAATAACTGTTTTGATGCAGTGAATAAAATTGGTTATCCTGAAAGCAGAATCATACTTTCACAATGTGCTATTTATTTAGCCAGCTCTGCTAAAAGTAATGCAGCTTATGAAGCCATTAGTAAAGGACTTTCCTTGGTGCAAAAAACTGGCAATCTTCCTGTACCCTTGCATTTAAGAAATGCTCCCACTAAATTGATGAAAGACATGAATTATGGAAAGGATTATCAATATTCCCATCTTGGAGAAAACAATTTCTTAGAACAAGAATATTTACCAGATGAAATAAAAGGCACTACGTTATTTCAGCCACAGAAAAACGCAAGAGAGGAAGAACTAAAAAAGTTTTTACACGAGCGCTGGCGCGGCAAGTATGGATATTAGAAGTTTTATTAAGATATCTTTTCTGGAACAGCTCTACCCACAATACCAGAAGCAGCACCTCTATCACCACCTTCATGGTATTCAGCATCTTCATTTACTTCCCAAAGATCATATACTTCTTTGCCAGCAATAATATTTTTAGCTGCTAACATCGCAGTCATCATACTATGGTCTTGGTTATTGTATTTATGCATACCATTACGGCCCACCAAGTATAAACCTTTGTATTCTTTTATAGCTTCTCTAATCACAGCTAAATGATCTTTATATTCGTGATCATATACAGGATAAGCCTTAGGTTGTCTAACAACATAACCATCCACTACTGCTTCGGG
>CAWULX010000106.1:0-4690 GCA_963923775.1 uncultured bacterium | reverse complement strand
CATTTAAAGCTGCTGATTTACCGTAATTTCTTTGAAAACGAATTCCTTTTAAAGCAGGGTAATTATTTTTTAATTCCTGTATTGTATCCCAACTATTATCATCACTACCATCATCTACCATTATTACTTCATAAGTGTAATGATTAGCTTGCATAACTCGATCTATCCATGCCATTAATTCAGGCAATGATTCCGATTCGTTAAATAATGGTATGACTATAGAAATTTGCATTACAAATTATTTAAGCAGCATTATCTTGAAATGGATTAGGATTCTTTTTTGCTACACCAGCTCCTATAGCTGCTCCAATAGCGCCTAAAATTCCAGTTCCGATGATGGCACCCCCAATTGCAAATGGTAAAAAGAATTTCTTCGTCATAGTAACTGCTTGTTCTATCATTTCATCAGTCATTTGAGGATTCTTCTCCATTTGTTTTCTAGTCATGTCAACAATCTTATCTACCATATCTGGAAACAATACTTTGGTAGATAAAATGGTAAATAAAACAGTAATTACAATTACTACTGCTGTTGTTTTAAAGCCATGTGCAAACACATTTCCAAATGTAACATTGTTGTTATTTTGATTAGCAAACAAAATTGCGCCGTAAATTAAACCACCTAAGAAAATGGCGTAATTAATCCAACTTAACCATGACATTTCGTATAAGTTAAATACATAAACGATAACACTAAAAACGATTGAAATAGCACTCAAGATGGCTCCTTTTAGTATGTGACTTGTTACTGTGTTTTCCATTGAACTTTTATTTATTAATTGATATGTAATTTGTTTTTTGCAAGTGTACCTATTACCTTCCCTTTTAATGGAATATCCCAGAAAGGTGAATTAGCTGATTTACTTGCTGAATCTGATTTACTCATGGTAGATGTTTCATTCACATTGAACAATGTCAATTCTGCATTTACTCCTTCCACTATATTGGAAGTAGGTAAGTTGAAAATTTGTCTTGCATTATTAGAGAACAAAGCAGCAATTTTCTCTTCTGATAATTTTGGCAACTTCTCTAATACTGCATTAAAGCTAGTTTCAATAGAAGCAATTCCTGCTTTAGCATTTTCGAATTCTATTGTTTTTCCATCCCAATCTTGAGGAAGGTGATGAGAACTAATACAATCTATTGTTCCATCTTCTACTGCTTTCAATAGTGCTTCTTTGTCTTTTTTGGTTCTTAGAGGTGGGAATACTTTTAAAAGAGTGTTGTATTCTTTTAAATCCTCTTCAGAAAAGAATAAATGGTATGGAGTAACACTGCAAGATATATTTAAGCCTTCTTTTTTTGCAGCAGCAATCATGTTAATGCCTTTTGCTGTTGAAACACCTGTAATATGTAATTTAGATTGAGTATATTTTAATAACTCTATATCTCTAGAAATAATCAACTCTTCAGCTATAGAGGGTATGCCTGGCAAACCCAATTGAGTTGATAAAACACCTTCATTCATTAATCCTAAACTACCTAAACTTTTATCAATCGGCATTTGAACAACTACTCCTTCAAATGCTTTTACATATTGTAAAGCTTTTAAAAACAAAAGGGTAGACTGAACTGGGTGTAATCCATCGCTAAATGCAACTGCTCCATTGTTAAACATATCAATCATCTCCGCTAAATCCTTACCTTCTATTTTTTTTGAAATGGCACCAATTGGATAAACATTTATAGGCAATTGATTACTTTGTTGTTTAGTATAGGCTACTTGGGATTTGTTATCTGAAATTGGGTTTGTATTAGGTATATTAAAAACAGTTGTATAACCCCCTTTTTGAGCAGCACTTGCTCCTGTTTCCAATGTCTCTCTATTTTCCATTCCTGGATCACAAAAATGAACAAAAGGGTCTACCCAACCTGATGATACAATGGTACCTGGTTTTTCAAAAATAACATCTGCTTTCCCATCAAAATGATCTACAATAGAGAAGATATTATGATCCTTTATTAGAATATCCTTAACCTTACCGTGAAATGGAGATACCGGATCGGCGATCTTGACTTGTCTTAAAAGAATGGACATTAGGTCAATAAATTTGATGTAAATATAGCTTGTTTTTTTCGATTAGAGGGTATATTTGCACCCCAAATCCAATGATTTTTAGTGATTTGAGAAGGTTTCGGGTGGTAGCGCAGCCCGGTAGCGCACTTGTATGGGGTGCAAGGGGTCGCAGGTTCAAATCCTGTTCACCCGACCAAAAAAGAGTAACAGCCTCGAAAGTACAGCCTCGACGAAAGTTGAGGCTGAATTGTTATAAGAGCAAACAACTCAAGCTTGCTTGAAGTTGTGGGCGATTATAACAATTCAAAGACCTGAGAGAAGCGAAGGGCTTGTACAATTCTGGTTGTTACTTATGATTTTGCACTGAGGGTGAGAGGATTCAGCGACCGAAGGGAGCTAAATCCCCAGCACCATTTTAAATATCTTACCTTTGCCCCCATGAATTTCTCCGACTTAAATCTTAATCCATCATTAAGTAAAGCCATCGAAGACCTTGGTTTTCAACATCCAACAACCATACAGCATAGGGTATTCCCCGTGGTAATGTCTGGAAGAGATGTATGTGGTATTGCGCAAACAGGTACTGGTAAGACATTTGCCTATTTATTGCCTTGTTTGAGATTATGGAAATTTGATAAAAACAAAGACCCTCAAATACTTATAATAGTTCCAACAAGAGAGTTGGTTGTACAAGTAGCTGAATCTGTTAGAAAGTTAACTACTTATATGAATGTGGTAACAGTTGGAGTATATGGTGGAGCCAACATAAATACACAACAATTAGAAGTAGAAAAGGGAGTGGATGTCTTAGTAGCTACTCCAGGTAGATTATATGATTTATTGTTAAATGGAGCTTTTAAAACTAAGACCATCAAAAGATTGGTGATAGATGAAATGGATGAAATGTTGAATCTTGGTTTTAGAACTCAGATAACTAATATTCTTTCCTTATTACCAGGCAAGAGACAAAATTTGTTATTCTCTGCAACTATTACGGAAGAAGTAGAAAGTTTAATGAATGATTACTTTACAGAACCAGCAAGAATAGAAGCAGCACCAACTGGAAGTCCTGTAGAGAACATCATACAAACTGCATACGATGTTCCGAATTTTAATACAAAGGTGAATTTATTAGAACTTTTATTAAGCTCTGATGATACTATGACCAAAGTGTTAATTTTTGTAAGTACTAAAAGTTTAGCAGATCAATTGTATGATAAGCTAAATGAGCAATTCCCAGAAATTGTTGGTGTTATACATTCCAATAAAGAACAGAATTACAGATTTAATACTGTCAAACAATTTAAAGCAGGTGTCTTCAAATTCATCATAGCAACAGATATTATGGCCCGCGGTATAGATGTGGCTGAAGTTACCCATGTAATCAATTTTGATACGCCAGAAGTACCAGAGAATTATATACATAGAATTGGTAGAACAGGTAGAGCTGATAAAAAAGGTATTGCTATCACTTTTATTACAGAGAAAGAGAAGCCTTTTCAACAAAAAATTGAAGCTTTAATGAAACAATCAATTCCAATGTTGGTACTTCCTGAAGATTTAGAAATATCTACTGTATTAATTGAAGATGAACTTCCAAAAGTTCACATGAAAACTATTCAAATTAAGCGCCCTAAGATAGATGCAGGTGGTGGAGCATTCCACGAAAAATCTGCCAAGAATAGTAAAGTGAATGTTAGAAAAAGTCATAAAGATGCCATGATGAAAAAATATGGCAAGCCAAAAAAGAGAGGGGGGAAAAAATAAAGAGTCTCCTTTTGGAGACTCTTTATGTAAATTAAAATCTTTCTAATCCACTAAAGAAGAAATCGCCTTCTATTTTTGCGTTTTCATCGCTATCACTTCCGTGAACTGCATTTTCACCAATAGATGTTGCATATTTTTTTCTGATAGTTCCTTCTGCAGCATCTTTGAAATTAGTTGCTCCAATTAAGGTTCTAAAATCTGCAACTGCATTCTCTTTTTCAAGGATGGCCGCTACGATAGGCCCACTGCACATAAATTCCACTAATTCACCATAAAATGGTCTTTCTTTGTGAACAGCATAAAACTCACCTGCCTGTGCGGGTGTCAAATGAATCCATTTCATTGCTTTTACACTGAAACCTGCCTTAATAATCTGATCTAAAATGGCTCCAGTATGCCCTTTTGAGGTAGCATCTGGTTTAATCATCGTGAATGTTCTGTTACTCATAATCAATTTGTTATAATGTTGCTAATTGCAGGCGCAAAATTACGAAAAAACCTTTGATTTATAGTAAATTTGTGCCTTATGCAAGCAATAGACCAATTTTACCCAAATTTAGCTAAACCATTCAAGGCGGTTATCACTGCGCATCAAAAACCTGATGGAGATGCAATGGGTTCAAGTTTGGCATTGTATCATTTTTTAGTTCAATTGGGTCATGAGGTACATGTAATTTCTCCCACTAATTGGGCACAATTCTTAGACTGGATGCCAGGAGCTGATAAGGTTATCGATTTTGAACAGAAAAGAGCAATTGCAACAGAAATTGTTCAAAATGCTGATTATATTTTTTGTTTAGATTTCAATATTTTACATAGAACCAAACACATGGAGTCAGTAATAAAAGGCTCCAAAGCAGTAAAAATCTTAATTGATCATCATCAACAGCCAGACACCCCAAGTTT
>CAWULX010000105.1:0-4704 GCA_963923775.1 uncultured bacterium | reverse complement strand
TTCATCCTGAGCCAGGATCAAACTCTCCATTGTAAATGTTGTTTGATCTGACTATCAATCTCAAATAAATCCGAAATTAACGTCTGATTTAATTTTTTTGATGCTGTAACCTTTACCTGATTTTTTCAATTAATCAGTTACTATTGTTTCCAAACTTTCAAAGATCTTTATGCTTGTTTGCATCGCTATTATTCGTAGCGGGGTGCAAAGGTAGGCACAATATTTTTAACCACCAAACTTTATTCCAAATAATTAAGAATTATTTTTCAATTAGTTAGGCGATATTATTTCTTAGAACTAACCCTTTTTTTATGAGGGAGGGCAAAGATACGGCTGTTATTTAAAACCACCAATTTTTGGTTGAATTATTTTAAACTTTTTTTGCTGTAAAAATGCTTCAGAGAACTTACCGTTTAGACCTGTTTATCATTAACGGGCGGCAAAGATAAGCAGCAAATTCTCACAGCCAAATTTATTGCATACTATTTTTGATTTTTTTTCGTTTAATGCACTCAAAATCTGCCCATTATGAGTGGAAAGCTAGCAATAGCAAGGCTTTTGATTAGTCTATTTTTTTTAAAAAATCGGGGTATTGTATAGAAGATAAATACAATCCGTAAGCCGGAGTAGAGAAATCCACCCTTTGTTCGTTATGAGAAGCCACTATATCCATCCATTCTTCCATGCTAATTTGCCCCCTGCCTACCTGTAATAAAGTACCCACCAAACCTCTTATCATTCCTCTTAGAAATCTATTTGAATCAATATGGAAGTACAAACGACTTCCTTCCAACTGCCAGAAAGCCTTGCTAACACTGCATTCAAAGGTATTTACTGCTGTGTTTTTCTTGGAAAAACTCTCGTAATTGGTGAAGCTTAAAAGGGTTTCAGTAGCCTGATGTAAAAGGTTTAAGTCTATTGGGAAAGGATAATACCAAGATCTACCCTCTAAAAAAGGGTCTTTTTGGGTATGCATCTTATAAATATAGGACCTATTGGAAGCGTCAAATCTGCAATGAGCCGATTCAGGTACTTGATAAATGGCTTTAATCACAATGGTATTAGGTAAAATGGCGTTTAAATTATACACCTGCTTCTGTGTGATGCTTAAGTCTGAATCAAAATGAAAGAAGTTTTGCAAAGCATGTACGCCTGCATCTGTTCTGGAAGCACCAGTTAACTCCAACTCTTCTCTATATAAGGTTTTCATGGCAGCTTGTACAGTACCTTGAATAGTGTCTACATTGTTTTGGATTTGAAATCCTCCAAATGTGGCACCGTCATAACAAAGCTCCAAGAAATACCTACTCATTTTATCTTTTGATTATGATGCTAAACTACTACATTTTCAAAAGCCTTGCTTAACTTAGAACCCAAATATTAATAATGATGAGAAAGATTGTAATGATTGGACTATTTGTATGTGCTTTTGTAACAAAGATGATGGCGCAAGAAAACGAATACCGTGGCTTTGCAGAAAAACAACACGATTTGATACACACCAAGCTGGTAGCGGGTTTCGACTATACTAAATCTGAATTAAATGGAGAAGTTTGGTTGCAATTACATCCGCATTTTTATGCAAGTAATGTTTTAGTATTAGATGCAAAGGCAATGGCTATTCATCAAGTAGCCGTTGAGAAAAACAATCAAAGAAAAAATCTTTCTTACACTTATGATAGTTTACAATTAATCATCACATTAGATAAAACCTATACTAAGAACGAGCAGTACACTGTCTATATTAAATACACTGCAAGACCTAATGAATACAAAGCCAAAGGAAGTGCAGCCATTACAGATGCTAAAGGATTGTATTTTATTAATCCATTAGGGAAAGATAAAAACAAGCCCACACAAATTTGGACCCAGGGTGAAACAGAAGGTACTTCAGTTTGGATTCCTATTATAGATAAGACCAATCAAAAAACTACACAAGAGTTTTATTTAACGGTGCCTAGTAAATATGTGAGTTTATCCAATGGTTTACTAGTAAAGCAGGTAGACAATAAAAATGGTACTAGATTAGATGTTTGGAAAATGGATCAGCCGCATTCTCCTTACCTATTCTTTATTGGCGTGGGAGACTACGCAATAGTGAAAGACAGTTATAAGGGAAAGGCTGTCGATTATTATATCGAAAAAGAATACGAGCAAGTGGCTCGTAAGATTTATGGCAATACGCCTGCGATGATCGCTTTTTATGAAAAAATATTGGGCGTAAATTTTCCTTGGGTAAAATATGCACAAATTAGTGGAAGAGATTATGTGAGTGGAGCAATGGAAAATACTACTGCTACATTACATAGTGATGCTGTACAACAAGATGCCAGAGAATTGGTAGACGAAAATGCATGGGAATCTACTATAGCACATGAATTGTTTCACCAATGGTTTGGAGATTTAGTGACTGCAGAAAGCTGGAGTAATTTAACAGTGAACGAAAGCTTCGCAGATTATAGCCAAACCTTATGGGCCGAACATAGCAAGGGAAAAGATGAAGGCGCTTATGAAAACTATAAAGGATTAAGAGGTTATTTATCAAGCCCTGCAGATGCAGAAAAAGATTTGGTACGCTTTTACTATAAAGACAGAGAAGACATGTTTGATTTAGTGAGCTACCAAAAAGGCGGACGCATATTAAATATGTTAAGACATTATGTAGGCGACGAAGCATTCTTTACCTCTTTAAATAAATACTTAACCGATAATCAATTTAAAAATGGTTCTGCGATTAAATTAAAATTGGCTTTTGAAGCAGTTACTGGAAAAGATTTAAACTGGTTTTTTAATCAATGGTATTTTGGAAGCGGACACCCTTATGTAAGAATTACCCAAAACTATGATGCTGCTAAAAAGCAAGTAATGGTGAAGATTCAGCAAACACAAGTACAGGATAAAATATTTACTCTTCCAATTGGCATTGATGTATATGTGCAAGGAAAAAGAAACCACTATGACGTATGGAGTAAGAACAAAATAGATAGTTTTTATTTTGATGCGGTAGTAACACCAGACAATGTGAATGTAGACAATGATAAAGTTTTGCTTTGGTCAAAAGATGAATCCAAACCATTAGAACAATATGCTTATCAAATGAATCATGCACTTAATTTCTTAGACAGATTGGAAGCAGTGCAGGAAGCTAGTGAAAACCAAAACAGTGTAATAGCTACAGGTATTTTGAAAAAAGCATTACAAGATAGTTTCTATGTAATTAGAGCAGCAGCGATGACTGCATATAATCCAAAAACATTGGACAGTGCAACTGAAGCAGCCATCTTCACCATTGCATCCAATGATGCCAATAAAAGTAATAGAGAAACTGCCATTGATATTATTGGCTCTTTAGAAAAAGAAAAATACAAGAATCAATTTATTCAATGGACCAAGGATTCTTCTTATTCAGTGAGTGGTGCAGCCTTAGAAGCTTTGGAGAAATTAGACAGTACTATGGCTAAAGAGATTGCCTATAAAGAAAGTAAAAATAGTACGAAGAAAAGATTGAACACAGCAGTGACCAATATTATTACCAAATATGGAGATGAAAAAGTTTTTGATTTTGTTGCTACCAAATATGAAGCCCTGAATATACAGTCTTCAGAGAAGTTTTATATGACCACAAGCTTTGCGCAATTACTGATTAAAACAAAAGACCCCGTTAAGTTTAAAAAAGGGATTGATTTGATTGTAGCATTTAGAGATGCAATACCTCAGGGTTATAGAACACAAACCGATCCTTATTTTAATGGAAAGATATTAGGCATGATTTTAAAAGGGAAGAAAGAAAGAGGAGAACAAGCATTGGTAGATATGGTCACAGAGGTATTACCTAAGTTATAAAAAGAAAAAGGAGTCCCTTCGGAGACTCCTTTTTTAATAGGTTTACCAGCCGCCGCCAGCTCCACCACCACCAGAGCTACCGCCGCCGAAGCCGCCGAATCCGCCACCACCAAAACCTCCACCACTATCACCCCATCCACCACGACTAGATCCTCCGTTTAATAAAGAACCTAATAACATACCAGTAGTAAAGTCAGAGAAGCCTCCTCTATTAATAGAAGAACCACCGCCTCCACCTCTTTTACCTAAGATGATGACAATGAAAATAACAATCAAGATAAACACCAAAGGATTACCATTGTCTTTGTTTCTCTTTTTTCTGGGCTGTTTGTATTCTCCTACTGCAGCTTTGGCTATATCATCTGTGGCTTTATCTAAGCCCTCGTAATAATTACCCGCTTTAAAAGCAGGTTTAATATCGTTATCAATAATACTTAAAGCAGTTACGTCTGGAATAGCCCCTTCCAAACCATACCCTACTTCAATTCTAATTTGTCTATCTTGAATGGCTACTAAAACTAGCACACCATTATTGGTTTTTTTATTTCCTATTCCCCAGTCTCTAAATAATTTAGTGGCGTATTCTTCTTTGGGTTGTCCGTCTAAAGAAGACAAAATCACTACAGCAATTTGGTTAGAACTACTATCGTCAATAGCCACTAGTTTAGCTTCCAAAGCTTGTAACTGCTCAGCAGATAAAACACCTGCTTGATCGGTTACTAATCTGGGAGGATTAGGTTTGGGTAATATATTTTGAGCCATTAAGCCAGTGGCAATGGTCACAAAGAAAACCGCAATAAATAGTTTGAAAAATTTACTCATTTCCCCACCATAATTTCGTCAGATAATTCATTTACATCC
>CAWULX010000104.1:0-4709 GCA_963923775.1 uncultured bacterium | reverse complement strand
AAAAGCACAAGTATTAGCTGAAGGAAAAGATGTAAGTATTATTGCTTGCGGACACTTGGTATGGAAAGCGATTGAAGCAGCAAAACAATTAGAAGCTGAAGGCATTAGCGTAGAAGTAATCAACTTACATACGATTAAACCATTGGATGAAGCTGCTATTATTAAAAGCTTACAAAAAACAGGTTGTGTAGTAACAGCAGAAGAACATAATATTATTGGAGGTATGGGAGATGTAGTAGCACAAGTAGCTGCAAAGAATTGTCCAGTACCACAAGAATACATTGGAACCAAAGATACTTTTGGAGAGAGCGGAACACCAAATCAATTATTAACCAAATATGGTTTGGACGCAGTGAACATTGTTGAGGCTGCCAAGAAAGTAATTTCAAGAAAAAAGTAAAATCTTAATACTATTAAAAAGCCCGAAGCATGCTTCGGGCTTTTTTGTTATGGCGCAAGGCGAACGCGCACCCAATGCCCGTCTGCATGTAAACTATATTGAATACGATCGTGTAAACGAGAACTACGACCTTGCCAAAATTCCATTTCAAATGGTTTAATAATATAGCCACCCCAATGCGGCGGTAAAGGAATCTCACCTTCTTTAAACTTCTCTGCATGTTCAGCAACAATCTCTTCTAAAAAAGCACGATCAGGAATAATGCTGCTTTGTGGAGAAGACCATGCACCTATTTGACTTTCTTTAGGTCTTGATTTAAAATAAGTTTCACTATCTGCTGCACTAATTTTTTCAATAGTACCCGTAATGCGCACTTGACGCTCTAATTCTTTCCAGAAAAAGTTCATAGCTACATTAGGGTGAGATTCAATTTGCTGCCCTTTAGCACTTTCATAATTAGTAAAGAAAATAAAACCTTCTGGCGTATAACCTTTTAATAATACTACGCGAGAACTAGGTACACCATTTGCTTTAATGGTAGATAAAACAAATGCATTTACTTCATCAATATTACTTGCAATGGCTTCTTCCCACCATCTCTCAAACTGATCCATGGGTAATGCTCCACAGGTAGCTTCTTCTAAAGAGGCTAACTGATAATCTCTTCTAATGCTTGCAATATCTCTGTTCATAAACTAGTCTTTAGTTATGTAAATAATATTCACCACACTTAATAATAATAACATACCCACTAACTGATGCAATTGTGCCAACCATTCAAAGCCAGCCCATACACCCGGCACAATTTGCGCACTGCTTAGTACAGTAAAAATGCCTAAAGCCACTTGAAATAAGACAAAAGTCAATGGCATGCGACGCATTAAGTTCCAAAAAGCATTTCCATTGATGCGGAATAATTTTAAACTATATACCACAATCAAAACTAATAATAAATACGCTAGGCCTCTATGAATAAAATGAATCCAAATAGTATTGTTCACAGCATTTAATAAAAAACTATCCTTACTTGTTAAGCCAGCAGGAATCCACTGACCATTAATAGTTGGCCAAGTAGCCGCCACATTCGCGGCTTTATGCCCTGCCATTAAAGCACCATAGATTAATTGAAAAAACAATACCACTAATATCAACCAACTCAAGGTTTTAATAGATCGAATGTGTTTAATAAATTTTACATCTTTATAAGAAGCTTCCAAAGAAGGTTGTTCTTTTAAGGTTTTCACTTTTAATGATAATGCAAACCAATAAGTATAAGAAAGTAATCCTAAAGCAAAAATAAAATGCAAAGCCAATCTAGTTGGTTTTACATACACGGCATCTCCTTCTAAACCACTCGCTACCATAATCCAACCAATGGCACCTTGTAAAGCACCTAATAAAAAAAGCACCACTAGAGGTTGAATCATTTTAGGTTGGAAATATTTTTTCACCAAGAAATAAATAAAACCAATGGCAAAAACTAAACCAATGGTTCTAGCCCATAAACGGTGAAACCATTCCCAGAAAAAAATAAACTTGAAATTATCAATCGTAAAATCAAAGTTGAGTAATTGAAATTGAGGAGTGGTTTTATATTTTGCAAATAAGGTTTGCCATGCTGCTTCATTCATTGGAGGCAATGCGCCAGTGACCACATCCCATTCTGTAATAGATAAGCCACTACCCGTTAATCTAGTAATGCCACCCAAGGCAATTTGAATAATGGTCATACCCACCCCTAATAATAACCAATTAGCAACGGCCTTTGATTTATAGTCTTCTGTATGCATGAACTATCTAAATATTGATACTGCAAAGGTACTAAGTAATCAGATTGATTTTGGTTTGTGCCAAAGAAAGAAGAAATTTACAGGGTGTTATTAAACGCTTATCAAGATACATTCATGGAAGCCGGCTGCGACGAAGCTGGAAGAGGTTGTTATGCAGGACCAGTCTTTGCAGCAGCCGTTATTTTACCGAAGGATTTTTATCACCCTTTAATCAATGATAGTAAAAAATTAAGCGAAGCACAAAGAGATTTATTAGCTCCCATTATTAAAGAAGCAGCCATTGCTTGGGCCATTGGATCACAAAGCCCAGAAGAAATAGATCAAATCAATATTTTAAAAGCCAGCATCAAAAGTATGCACCTGGCATTAGATCAATTAAAAAAGAAACCAGGATTTATTGCAGTGGATGGGAACCGATTTTATGCTTATAAAAAAATACCACACCAAACCATTATAAAGGGCGATGGGCAATATGCCCATATTGCCGCAGCCAGTATCCTAGCCAAAACGGCTCGTGATAGTTATATGATGCAGTTACATGAACAATACCCTCAATATGGTTGGAATAAAAATAAGGGATACGGCACCGCTGCGCACCGCGCAGCCATCGCCCTTCATGGCCTCTGTGAACATCACCGAAAAAGTTTCAAAATTTAATACTCCCAAACTCCCGCTCCCTGACGAATCACGGATAGTTCATCCTTTGTACAATCAATCACAGTGCTAGGAATCATTCCTCCAATGCCACCATCCACCACCATATCTACTAAATGGCCCCAGTGTTCTTGAATTAGTTCAGGGTCTGTGTAATCTTCTACCTGTTCTCCCGGAAAACTTGCAGATAAAATGGGATGACCCAAAGTTTCAATAATACCTAAAGCAATTTTATTATCAGGAATACGAAGCCCTATAGTTTTCTTTTTGTTTTGTAAAATTTTTGGCACTTCTTTACTAGCTGGCAAAATAAAAGTATAAGGGCCTGGCAATAATTTTTTCATGATGCGATACAAACTGTTGTCAATAGACTTCGCATAATGACTCAAATTACTTAGATCAGCGCAGATGAAACTCAATTGCGCTTTTTCAGGGGCTACATTTTTTATTGCACAAATTTTCTCAATAGCTTCTGGATGAAAAATATCACAACCCAATCCATAGATGGTATCAGTGGGATACGCGATCACGCCACCCTTTTCCAAACAATTTGTCACCATGGAAAGTTGTCTAGGCTGCGGATTATCTGGATGAATACTAATTAGCATAAATACTTTGGTATAAAAGTACCTCTTTTTATTACAAAGCACTTGTGTTAATTTAACAAAAAAAACACCCCCATGTTTAGTATTATTTATCTAGAAGAAAAAGTATTAACGCGTAGTGCATTTGTTTTAGAAATAGAAAAACAAGAAGAATGCAAGGTCTTATATAGTGATGGAAGTATTGA
Source organism: uncultured bacterium (assembly GCA_963923775.1). GTDB lineage: Bacteria > Bacteroidota > Bacteroidia > Chitinophagales > Chitinophagaceae > Sediminibacterium. The sequence continues at coordinate 1,075 of CAWULX010000104.1, read as the reverse complement.
ATCTTTTTGTCAATACATACTAATCGAATCAAGGCATCCAGACCTTTGTATTATTTCAGATAGTTATAATTACAAAGAGATTATTCAAGTAATTAAAGCGATGAAATCCAAAAGCAATCATACTTATATATTATTAAAATCGGATGCAAAATTCATGAAAGCCATTTGCTATTTAATGCGCAATGGATTAAATGGTATGTTCTTTACCGATGAGCCCATGATCGATTTAAAACAAATGGTAAGATCCAGAACCAAATTTCATTTATCAGCAGACAAAACCAAACTCATCACCAATAATATTGCAAGAGAAATACAAGTAAAAGAATTGCATTATAATAACAAACCACTCACCCATAATGAAATCAGGTTTGTGCAAGAATGCACAAAAGATTTGAGTTATGAAGAAATTGCCGCAACCCTACAAAAAAGCGTGAACACCATTTATGGCTATAGAGATAGAGTGTTTAAGAAACTTCAAGTAAAACAAAGGACCGCCATGGTAATGACAGCCCTTAAACAAAATTATATCGATTTATAAGTTCTAATAAAGCTAATTATTTAATCTCCCAAACTTCCTTGCCACGAATTAGTTTATCTAAATCGCCTGCACCCTTGCTTGCAATGGCTTCTTCAATTTGTAAAGCCATCATGTCTTCATAACAAGGACGATCAGCAGCATAGAACACACCAAATGGACGAGGGAATACTGCGCCTTCTTCATTTGGATTATCAAATAAACGCGTTAAGATCTGCGCTTTGTAAAAATCATTTTCATCATGGATCCACATATCATCTGCACTATACTTGTCTCCTAGTGTAACCACTTGAGGACGCATACCATCAATGCGTACACCAAATTCATTGTTCGCACCAAACACCAATGGTTTGCCTTGCTCCACAAATAATGCATGTAAAGGTTTGGTAGCTTTCTCAGTAAAAATTTCAAAAGCGCCATCATTAAAGATGTTACAGTTTTGATAGATCTCTACAAAAGAAGTGCCCTTATGTTTTTCAGCTCTTGTTAAAATAGCTTGTAAATGTTTAGGATCACGATCCATACTTCTAGCTACAAAAC
>CAWULX010000103.1:0-4745 GCA_963923775.1 uncultured bacterium | reverse complement strand
ATGGTAATATTATTCCCTAATAACCCAGATCCAAAGTATAGAGAAGTATTGGTTTTAACAAGACCACAAGAATTAAAAGAAATTTGGGATGGAAAAAGATTAAGAGCGAATGAAGCCACAGCCATTTCTGGAATGAAAACTATTGTTTGGTCTGATGTATTGGATGGCATGTTGCAACAATGGATTCATTTAGCAGATTCTATTTATTTAGATTCTAACGAGAATGATAGAAAAAATAATTTAGTTAGAACCAATGAATATCGTTTCATTGATGAGATGCAGGCAAGGTATCCATTGCATCAATATTTAAGAGCAGCAAAAATTTTAAAAGACCTTAGAGGAATTAAAACCAAGGAAGAGGTACAGGTAATTCAAAAAGCCATAGACATTACTGAAGTGGCTTTTAGAAGATTATTGAAATTTATTCAACCAGGCGTATATGAGTATGAGATTGAAGCAGAAATATTTCATTCCTTTTTGAGTCAAAGAGCTACAGGTCCGGCTTATCATAGTATTTTGGCTAGTGGAGACAATGCTAGAACATTACATTATGTGAGTAATAATAATCAATGTAAGGATGGAGAATTAATATTAATGGATTTTGGTGCAGCCTATGGGGGATATAATGCAGACTTAACAAGAACTGTCCCAGTGAATGGAAAATTCACTAAAAGACAAAAAGAAGTTTACAATGCCTGTTTGCATTTGCACGATTATGCTAAATCTATATTAAAGCCAGGTATTTCTATTTTAAAATACACAGATAAAGTGGGTGAAGAAGCTACCAAACAATTCTTGAAAATTGGTTTATTAAATAAATCAGATATTAAAAACGAGGATACAGAAAATAGAGCTTATCGTAAATACTTATATCACGGTATTTCGCATCATTTAGGAATTGATGTACATGATTTAGGAACCAGAACTGAGCCAGTCCAAGCGGGGATGGTTTTTACTGTAGAGCCTGGTATATATATCAAAGAAGAAAAAATGGGAGTTAGAATTGAAAACAATATTTGGATTACCAAAACTGGCAACCAAGATTTGTTTAAAAATATTCCTATTAAAGCTGATGAAATAGAAGCTTTAATGAAAAAAACAAAAAAGTAAAATGCGCAAAAATATTCCTAATATCATTACACTCTTGAATTTATTTTTTGGTTGCTGGGCAATAGTATATACTTTTCAAAAAGGTGCAGTTGCTTCTGTGGATCAAGTTGGAGATATTATTATTGAAATTCCAGAGAAATTATATTTAGCAAGCCTTTGTATCATGATAGCGGCAGCTATTGATTTATTAGATGGTTTTGTTGCTAGGTTATTAAAAGTGAATTCTGATTTAGGCAAGCAATTAGATTCTTTAGCGGATGTAGTAAGTTTCGGAGTGGCACCATCATGTATTGTTTTTCAATTTTTAAGATTAGCCTTAGCGGATAATGTAAATGCTTTATCTAGTCCTTCATTTTTATTAGCACCTGCATTTTTAATTGCCATGGCTGGAGCATATAGATTAGGAAGATTTAATTTAGATACAGAACAAACAAGTTATTTTAAAGGAGTTCCTATTCCAATGATAGGAATCTTAACAGCATGTTTCCCTTTGTTATATTGGCAAGTACAAATGCCTATGATATCTAAGCTTTTATTAAGCCCTATTTTTTGGTATGTGTATATTTTGTTAGTGAGTTATTTAATGGTGATGAAAACGCCTATGTTAGCGCTGAAAAGCTTATCTGGCAAGAAAAAGCTATTATTGCCATTGGCATTAGTGGGGTTAGAAACAGCCGTTTCTGCTCTATTTTTTAGATGGTGGGCCGTACCATTTGGCTTTATTGGCTATTGCATAGTATCTTTGATCTATCGTAAAACAATCACACAATAATTGAAACATGATATTCCAAGTTCAAATTAAAGTAATGCCTTTAAAAGATTTATTAGATCCACAAGGTAAGGCAGTATTAGGCGGATTACATAATTTAGGTATGACTGGTGTTCAAGATGTTAGAGTAGGTAAGCACATTACTTTACAAATTGAAGCTACCAATGAAGCTGCTGCTAGAGAAGTGGCAGAAAATGCAAGCAAGCAATTATTAGCGAACGCCGTAATGGAATATTTCGAAATAGAATTCATTAAAGCTTAGTTTATTTTATGCTTTATTTAGTACCAACACCCATTGGAAATTTAAAAGATTTCACATTCAGGGCAGTGGAAGTACTACAGCAAGTAGATTTTATTTTGTGCGAGGATACAAGAACATCTTCCAAATTATTACAACATTATCATATTCAAAAACCGCTCACTCCTTATCATCAGCATAATGAGCATAAAGTGGTGGAGCATCTGGTTACTCAATTAAGTGCTGGAAAAAATATTGCACTCATCACCGATGCTGGATCACCTGGCATTTCAGATCCTGCTTTTTTATTAGTTAGAGCCTGTAAGGCAGCTGGAGTAGAAGTTACTAGTTTGCCTGGTGCTACTGCATTTGTGCCTGCATTAACCAATAGTGGATTGCCTGAATCAAGTTTTGTCTTCGAAGGATTTATTCCATTAAAAAAAGGCAAGAAGACTTTAATGGAATCTTTGGCTAATGAGGAGCGTACTATGATCTTTTATGAAAGCCCCATGCGTTTAGTAAAAACACTTGAATTATTTAAAGAATACTTTGGAGCCAACAGAAAAGCAGCAGTAAGTAGAGAACTTACCAAAATTTACGAAGAGAATATCACCGATACCCTTGAAAATTTAATTTCCCATTTTTCTTCCAAACAAGTAAAGGGGGAAATTGTCATTGTAGTGGCTGGTAAAAACAATTAAATAATGATCTCAGATTTAATTTTTATTGGTAGTATTTTTTTAGTTTTTGTAACTATTTATTTGATATTATTTACAAAGAATGCAACAAGGTCATACGCTGATTATATTTTAACTTCATTATTGCTTGTACATACTTGGTCTGTCATATTATTCTTGTTGTTGTATTCTGAATATATTTTTAAATTTCCCCATTTATTTAAAACAGGTCTTCCAACAAATTTTTTAATTGCACCATTGTCATACTTGTATGTACGAGCAGTTTTATACAATGAAAAGAAGTTGCACTACAAAGATTTGTTGCACTTAATACCTTTCATTTTAATTTTCATTAATTATTTGCCTTTCTACATTTTATCTGTTAAAGAGAAATCTGAAATAATTGAGAGATCTATTAACTTTTGGCCTGATGCCTATAAGCAACAAGCTGGGTTGTTTCCTGAAAACCTTGCTATCTTATTTAGATTAATCTTAGCAATTATTTATTTGGTTTTACAGTGGGATCTATTAATATCTTATAAAAAAGAGCATAAAGAAAAGTCTATCCAACTACAAATTAGTAATGTAATAAAATGGTTAAGATTATTCACTTTTACTACAACCATAATACTTGTTGGCCTTTTAACAATATTGCTAGCAATTTTCTTCTTCCCATCCTATTATAATAACGATTTTGTAACTCAAGTGCCCATTTTCTTGGTATCAGGAGGTTTTTTTGCAATGTCATTCTATCTTTTAACTCATCAAGATGTTTTGTCAGGTCTTCCATTTTTGAAATATAAAGAGGTTGAATCTGTTGTAGAAAATGATAAAAGTTACAATCTTCCCTACTTTAATGTGGACTATTCAAATGAAATGGCTCAAATAAAAGCTTATTTTGAATCTGAAATGCCTTTCTTGAGAAAAGACCTAAGTATCAATCATGTTTCAGTTGCATTAAATATTCCCTCCAGAGAACTATCCTATATTATTAATAATCATTTTGGCCAAAGATTTAATGATTTTTTGAATAGGTATAGAATCGAGTATATTACAAAAAAAATTAATAGAACTTATTTAGCTAATTATACTATGGAAGCTATTGCAAGTGAAGCAGGTTTTGCTTCAAAAAGCTCCTTTAATTTAGCGTTCAAAAAATTTAATCTTTGTACGCCAACAGAATATCTTAGTAAATCTGATAATACAAATTAAAAATCCTTTTAAATAAGGCAATCTTTTATAATCAAATTGTATGAATTTCTGATTTTCATACAGTATTCAGATGTAAAATTCATAACGCATTGTTGCTCAAGTATATTTTTACCTTGTTTAAAGGTTTAAAAGTATAATTACATGCGTTATCGAATAAAGGTTTTTTGTAGGTTTTTGGTTTTTCTCATTACAATTTTATCTTCTCCCAAAGCAACTCACTCACAATCCCTAACTCCCATCACTTTAAATAATGGTGGTGGAATGGGTTTGGGGATAGAGTGGAGTATGGGTGAGTCTGTTTCAATTGCATATTTTTCTACCCCTAATTTCTTGTTGACCACGGGGGTGTTACAACCCAATACCTCCATTGTAACTGGTCTATCCGAATTTGGCCCCTCCGTTTTTGGAAATGAAATTAAAATGGGCCCTATACCAGTAATAGACAAATTATTTATAAAGGCAGATTTTAAGCAAATGGGAAACTTGAGTTTTCAAATAATGGATGCTCAGTCTGCTTTACTTAAAACTATTGAAGCAGGAACAATTTTTAGTTCGTATGAAAAAGAACTAGAATTAGGATCATATACTTCAGGTATATTATATATCAGGGTGTTTTTTACATCAGTCAAAGGGTCATTAAAGTCAGGTATTTATAAAATCATAAAGTTGTAATGAAAAACAATATTTTAAAGGGATTATTTGCTTTAGGATTTTTGCTTTTTCAATGTAGTTCCATTGC
>CAWULX010000102.1:0-4770 GCA_963923775.1 uncultured bacterium | reverse complement strand
GGAAACTACTTTGGTAAATGCATCTTTAGTTAATGCATCATTACCTACCATGGCAGGTACTCCCTCATCTCCCCCTTCTCTGATAGATTGAATTAATGGAATCTGACCCAAGAATGGTAAATCATATTCACTAGCCAATTTCTTGCCACCTTCTTTACCAAATAAATAATATTTATTCTCTGGTAATTCTGCTGGAGTGAAATAAGCCATATTCTCCACTAGTCCTATTATGGGTACATTTATTTTTGCTTGTCCAAACATTGCTATCGCTTTCTTCGCATCTGCTAATGCTACATTTTGAGGAGTACTTACAATCACTACCCCTGTCACTGGAACAGTTTGCATAATCGTTAAATGAATATCGCCAGTACCTGGAGGCATATCAATCACTAAATAATCTAATTCACCCCAATCCACATCTGTAATAAATTGTCGAATGGCACTGCTAGCCATAGGGCCTCTCCACACCACTGCGTCTTTTTCATCCACCAGCAAACCAATACTCATTAAACTAATTCCATATTTTTCTAAAGGCAAAATAATGCCTTTGCCATTATCATCCTTCATTAAAGGTCTTTGTCCTCTAACACCGAACATAATAGGAACACTTGGCCCATAAATATCTGCATCCATTAAGCCCACTTTTGCACCACCTGCTGCCAATGCCAAAGCCAGGTTTGCAGATACTGTACTTTTTCCCACACCACCTTTTCCACTCACCACCGCAATAATATTTTTCACTTTAGACAAAACAGCCTGGTCGTCTTTTCTTGCAGTAGTTGTTTTCGATGTAAAATTTACTTTTACTTCCGCTTCCTTATTCACCAATAATTTAATGGCATTTTCTGAGGCAGTTTTCATCAAATCCTTCATAGGACATGCAGGTGTAGTCAATACAATGGTAAAAGCAACTTTATTGCCATCAATAGACAAATCTTGAATCATATTCAAGCTAACAAGGTCTTTTCCTAAATCAGGCTCCTGTACATTACTCAATGCTTTAAGTATATCCGCCTCAGTCATTTTGCAAGTTTTTGTTAAATAAAATTAAGCTGTGCAAAGTTAAGGTTCAATGCCCTTATTTTGCCCATTTAAAACAAGGATTATCCACGAAAAACGAAAAAAATAGCCAATTGCTTCTTAATTTTGTAACCACATGAAAAAGCAAGTATTTATAAGCCTTTTAATAGTATCCATTAGCTTTGCTAGCCAAAAATTACAAGCTCAAAGCACCGATGCCGCTCCAAATATTTATAGAGACTCTGTAGTGCAATTATATGGGGTAATCATGACAGCAGATAGTTTAAAAGCTATTCCTTTTGCAAGTATTGTGGTAAACAATAAAGGGAGAGGAACCATTACCAATAATGATGGTGTATTCTCTATTGCTGTTAACAAAGGAGAAAGGATTACTTTTAGCTGTGTAGGTTTTAAAGACAGGATCATTCAAATTCCCAATAATTTGGAGGGTAATCAATATAGTGTGATTCAATTAATGGTGAATGATACTAATTTCTTACCTGCTACTATTTTAAAACCAAGACCTACTAGACAGCAATTTGAAAGAGATTTCGTGAATGCTAAAGTAGATGATGACATGTATGAAACAGCCAGAAAAAATACAAGTGCTGCCCAAAAAAGAATTATTCTATCAAGCTTACCTAGAGATGGCAAAGAAGCAGTTGGCGCTTCATTAAATCAACAAGCATCTAAATATTATTATTCAGGACAATTGCCTCCTATGAATATTTTGAATCCATCAGCTTGGAAAAGTTTTATCAATTCTTGGAAGAGAGGTGAATTCAAATCTAAAAGATAAGCTATGAAACTAATTGCTGTAATTGGTGCGGGTACAATGGGTAATGGCATTGCGCATGTTTTTGCTCAAAAAGGATGTAAAGTAAATTTAATTGATACACAAGAAGCCGCTTTATCAAAAGCAGTACAAACTATTCAAAAGAATTTAGATAGGCAACTAGCTAAAAATATTATTGACGAAGCAACCAAGGCTTCCACCATTGCTAATATCACTACAAAGACTTCTATTCAAGAAGGTGTAATAAATGCAGATATAGTAGTAGAAGCAGCAACTGAAAATATTGATATTAAAAAAAGTATTTTTACTCAATTAGACCAATACGCTCCAAAAGATTGCATCTTAGCAACTAATACATCTTCAATTTCTATCACCCAATTGGCTGCTGTAACAAAAAGACCCAGTCAAGTTATTGGTATGCATTTTATGAATCCAGTGCCAGTAATGAAATTGGTTGAAATTATTAATGGTCAAGAAACTAGTACAGCCACTACAGAAGCCATTGTTTCACTTACTAAAGCTATTGATAAAATACCTTGCGTTGTTAAAGACTTTCCTGGTTTTATTGCGAACAGAATTTTAATGCCCATGATCAATGAAGCCATCATCGCATTATCCGAAGGGGTAAGTGATGCAGTTACTATTGATCAGATTATGAAATTAGGTATGGCTCATCCAATGGGACCATTACAATTAGCAGATTATATAGGACTAGATGTTTGTAAAAACATTATGACTATTATGCAAGAGGGTTTTCAAAATGACAAATACGCGCCCTCTCCTTTATTAGTTCAATTGGTAGCTGAAGGAAAATTAGGCGTTAAAACAGGACAAGGTTTTTACACTTACTAGTTTATTCCACCAAGCTTGTTGAATAAGTGACTCCATGTAAATCGTCCAACTTAGCAATTACTTCTTCAAGTCTATTTTTCGGGATACCCACTTTTAATTCTACAAATAATTGAGCAGTTTGTTCTACTACTGAACAATTGTATTGTTTAATCACCATCATTACTTCATTCATTTGCTGATAATCAAAATGCAAAGTATAGGCTAGCTCAATAGGCTTTTGAATAATTGGTGACAATTGTAACGCTAATGAAGTAGCTGTTTTGTAAGCATTAATTAAACCAGGAACTCCCAAAAGAGTACCTCCAAAATACCTCACCACCACTACTAATATATTTGTTAACTGTTTACTATCAATTTGTCCTAATATAGGTCTTCCTGCAGATCCAGAGGGTTCCCCATCATCACTGACTCTATAAGTTGAACCATCCACTCCCATCCTATATGCCAAGCAATGATGAACAGCTTTAGGATGTTCTTTCTTTAATGCGGCAACCTGTTTTTTTGCTTGATCTATTGTATTTACCGGAAAACTATATGCAATAAATTTACTACCTCTGTCTTTGAACTCCGCAATAGCAGGTTGCTCAATTGTATTGTAGTAAAATGGATCCATTGTTGTAACATTGCAGTATGAGTTTGCAAGATACAAAACAAGCTATTAAACACCAATTAAGCAATGTATACGACGCTATGGAGTTAAATAGTATTGTAAACATATTAATAGAAGAAGTAACTGGCTGGGATGCATTACACCAAAACATACATAAGAATGATGCATTAGAGCAAACTCAATCTGAACTATTAAAGCAATACACAGATCAACTTTTAACAGGCAAGCCTTTACAATATATTATTGGCAAAGCATGGTTTATGGGTAAAGCTTATTTTGTGAATGAATCTGTATTAATCCCGAGACCAGAAACAGAAGAATTAGTGGAATGGATTTTAGAATATGCACATATAGTAAACAAACCTTTATCCATTTTAGATATTGGTACCGGTTCAGGCTGTATTCCAATTTCATTACAATTAGCAATACCCAATGCAAATATGAGCGCACTTGATATTAGTAAAGAAGCTTTAGTAGTCGCCAAACAAAATGCTCAAACTCATCAAACAAGTATTGAATTTATTGAAAAAGATATTTTACAGACTAAGCAATTAAAAGAACAATACGATATCATTGTCAGCAATCCACCTTATATACCTTTAAGAGAAAAGCCCAACATGCAATCTCAGGTTGCAGATCATGAACCAGCAATTGCTTTATTTGTTTCTGATCATTTCCCCTTAATATTTTATTCAAAAATTGCGCATATTGGAAAGTCTGCTTTAAAACCAAAAGGTCAATTATTTTTTGAAATACACTACGATCAAGCGAATGCCATCATGGCCTTATTAAATGAAATGGGCTATCATGCAGAATTAAGACAGGATATCTACGGAAAAGATAGAATGGTTAGAGCCAGCCTCAAGAATTAATGTGAAGGGTCAACCGCAACTACTGGTGTTGCACCTAATTGCTTAATAATTTGCATTACTTGAATAGTCACACCCAAATTAGCAACGCTATCTCCATTGATCACCACAGAAGGCTTATCTGTTTCTTTAGCTAAGAAAGTTTTTAATTGGCTAGACAAAGAATCTATTAACACGGGTGTTGAACCAATAAATAATTGTTGATCCTTATCTATGGTTACTACCACTGTTTGTTTTGCCTTAGTGTCGCTTGCAGATTTTGGATTAGATACTTTGATCACATTGGGATTTGCCAATGTAGAAACAATTAGGAAAAATAATAACAAGATGAACAAAATGTCGTTCAAAGCTCCTGTATGTACTTCAGGCTGATGTCTAAGTCTATTTCTTAAATTCATCTTAAGCTTGAGTTGGTTCTTGTAAAATATCTAAGAAATCTGCACTTGCAGTTTCCATTTTATTAGCTGTCTTATCTATTTGTGTTGATAAGAAATTATGACCAACATAGGCAATTAATCCAATAATTAAACCTGTTGCGGAAGTAATCATTTTGGTATAGATACCACCAGCAATAGTGTTTAAAGTATATTCACCAGTAGATGCGATGCCATAAAATAATTGCA
>CAWULX010000101.1:0-4785 GCA_963923775.1 uncultured bacterium | reverse complement strand
GAATGAGTGTGGGTATTGAAAATTTTGAAGACTTGGAATGGGATTTAACACAAGCTTTAGCTAAAATATAATTACATGGACATACTCATACGCCCAGCTAAAAAAGAAGACTGTCATAGAATGATGGAGTTAATCCATGAATTAGCTGTGTATGAAAAAGCACCTGAGCAAGTGGTGGTTCCCTTTGATCATTTTGTGGAAAGCGGATTTGGGAAGCAACCAGTTTGGTGGGCATTGGTAGCAGAAGTAAAAGGCCTAGTAGTGGGTATGGCTTTATATTATGTTAGGTATTCTACTTGGAAAGGCCAAAGAATGTATTTAGAAGATTTAATTGTTTCAGAAGATATGCGTGGCAATCAAATAGGTGGGTTATTATTTGATGCACTTATAAAAGAAGCCAAATCCAAAAACTTTGTAGGCATGAACTGGCAAGCATTAGACTGGAACGAACCTGCACTCAATTTTTACAGAAAATACAATGCTAGCTTTGATCCTGAATGGGTAAACTGTGCGATAGATTTTTAAAATTAATCAAATAGGGTTCTAAATAAATCTCCTTTTCTATAACCAAAAGATTTGGAGAAACTTACTTCCATTAAATTTCTTCTTAATAAAGATGCATTTGCTTTAGTCATGTTAAAATCATAACTGAATCCAAAAGAATATTTGTCCGATAAAATAGATATTGTTGGAATTAGAACTTCTGTATTTCTGGTAAAGCAACCAATGTATAACCTTTTTGTCAACTCCCAATCTAATGTAATAGGAAAACTAAATGCCAATCCTGCACTATATTGATTTAATCCTTCTTTTATATTGTATTGACCATGCATTAAAATAGTATTGTTATAAAAAACTTTTGTTTCTGCATTTACCAATCCAGTTAATCTTAAACCTTTAGACTCGTTTATGTAATCATAAGTCATATTAGGCTTATTTGCAAAATTGGCACTTACCCCGGCTTGCAAAAAACTAATTTCATTATGCAAACTATATAATACACCTGTATTAGCAAATACTGTAGAAGGGGAAGCAATGAGTGATTCTAGAGAACCAGTTCCAATTAGACCACCCGCGTTATCATATTGATCTGCAAAAAATAATTTAGTTCTATCAAAATTAGTTTGAGCAAAAGAGCCACCTAAAGCAACTGCCAAATTTTGGTATAAATTTTGATCTAAATATATATGATAAGCTAAATTCAGCGAGATAAAATTATTTTGTATTACTCCAGCCATCAACCTGTCTGAAAGAATATTTACTCCAATACCCATATAGTTTTTGATATCAGATTGCTTGTTTTTAATTTTCGTATCCCAACTTACTGCCAATGTGCTATATAAATTATCGCCTCCTACAAATTGAGATCTAAGTCCAGATTGAACTCTATGTTGATACAAACCTGTTCCTACAATGGCAGGATTAACCGATTGTGCAACAGAATAAGGTTGTGAAAAAGTAAAATTTTGCGCATTCAACAAATTTGTTGAAAACAAAAAATAAAATAATATAGATGATAAATTCTTCAAATTTTTTATTTTATTAAAACAAAATTACCTTTCACTTGAAATACTTTATTATCCCAAGTATTATACTCAATTAGCCAATAATATGCGTCTGAATCTGCAACCATGCCATTTAATTTTCCATCCCAACCCTCTTTAATATTTCTTGTTTCAAAAACTTGTTTGCCAGAACGATCAAATATTTTATAATAATTAATAGAAGTAATAGTTGAGTTATGAATGATTTTCAAGACATCATTCAACCCATCATTATTTGGCGTAAATGCATTAGGAACCACAATTACTCTTTCTATAGTTAATATTTCTAAATCAGCAGGTATAAACTTAATTGCATAATTATCATTAACATACACAGTTCCTTGTAAAATAGAATAGAATCCTACTTCTTCACCTGGATCTCTTGTCAATGAACCCACTAAACTATCTCCTTCCACCAAAGGCCTAGAAACAGTATATGTAAACGGAGGGTCTATCTGTGTTTTTCTTTTGGATTTAGGTTCGGCAAATATGGTAATACCATATTTTTTAACAACAATATCTCCAGGAACAAATTTTAATTTATAATTATTTAAATCAATATTTCCAGCAACAGCATTACTAGCATATACTACTCCTACATATCTAATTGCATTATCTTTTTTGCTATTACCAGAACCAATACCACTAGGTAAACTTATGGTTACAGATTTTATTGTTTCGTTATTTTTAAGTCCAGTTGTAGTAAATTCGGTACTACTATAAGAAGTTGGTAAAGGTTCGTCTCCATATGTTCTCACTACTGGATTAGGTTGAATAACCAATTCAGCTTGAAGAATTTTTAAAATATTAGAAGTATATACAATTTTATAATTCGGATTTATGACAAGAGTCCCTTGATTAATTAAATACTCACCAAAACTTTCTCCTAATTGCCTATCCAATGATCCCGAAAATGTGTCCGCTCCAATTAATGGATCGCTAACATAGCTAAAATATGGATCAGCTTCTCCATACACTTTTGTTTGAGGATTTGCCTTTACATTTATATTTAATGGAACAATGGTTGCTGCGTTATTTGATTGAATATTTAGTGTATAATTAGATGCTTGATTACCATTTAAAGTCAATCCGCTATAAGAAACATAGGATGCAGTAATAACATCTTTACTATTATAAGTACCCACCGGAATACCGGTTATAGAAACATCATCCCCGATAATTGGGAAACCATCTGAATCAGTTGCATTGCTTGAACTAACAGCATTATATAAATTAGGTATACCGCCTACAGTTGCAGATGTATTGCCATCATAAATTTTTATACTTGGAACAGAAAGCCCAAACATATTTAAAGCTTTTTTCAAAATACTTGATACAAATGGTGACTGAATAGTTAATGTATAATTATTTGCATTTGCACCAGCTAAACTTAAACCACTAAAACTTACAATATTAGCTGTTAATACATCTTTAGTATTATAGGTACCAATGGGTGTCCCTGCAATGGAAACAATATCATTTAAATAAGGTGTGCCATCATTTACAGAACCTGTTCCAGCTAGTTCAGAAGTTAATAATGTAGGAGTACCTTGTACAGTAGCAATTGTACTTCCATTATAAATTTTGGGAGCAGCAATAAACAGACCAGACATGGTTAATGCTTTTGGTGTAATGTTTCTTGCAGTTAAAACAGGTTGAATTAGTGAATAGTTACCAGCGTCTATTCCAGATATAGAAGAAGTAGAAGTAATAGTAATATTATTAGCTACATTTTTATTTGCAAAATTTCCAGATGGCACTAATTGTATGACATCGTTTTTATAAGGTGTTTTATCTGAAGAAGTTCCTGTGCCTGGATCTATAGATGCATTAAAGCCTCCACCAGTTACAGATGCAATAATAGTGCCATCATAAATTTTATCAGCGGTAACCACACCAATCGCATCTATTTGTTTTCTAAAAATGGAAGCTGTTACATTTATAGTTGGATCTAATGTATAATTAGAAGCAGCAGACCCCGATATAGTAGAAGTTGAAGTGATTGGTAAATTATTGCCTACATTTTTATTAGGAAACTTCGCGCTATAATTTAAAATTACATTAGCAACATCTGCTGCTTCTAATCCAACCAAACTTCCTGCATTCATAGTAGCTATATCAGTGGCATCATATATTTTATTTAAAACATTTGCACCTGTTATGGTTAAACCTTTTTTATTAATAATTAATTTACCAGCTATATAACTAATCGAATAATTAGTTGAGGTTAACCCACTCGGCTCTATTGCATATAATCCTGCATTAATGGCATTTATTGCCGATCCACCATATGCCAATGTACCAGCAAGTACTGCAGGTGTTTCATTATTTACAAAACCATTGTAACTAACACTGTTTGGACCAGTATAAGCTATTCTGTCATAAGTTTTTGTAACATCATTAGCTGTAATAGTTAATCCTTTTGTAGTAATAGTTACACTTGCACTTGCCCTATTTAAATTAACACATCCAGTTGTGTTATTAATTGCCTGGGCAAATCTAGTAATTGAACCAACATTAGTGATACTTGGTGTAGGACTTATTAAAGATCCTCCGCTTGAATTGGCATACCATTCAATAATATCAGTTCCTACAGGTGCACTTGCCGGTGACGCATTAACAGCATGTGGTAATCCATCATATACAACATTTACAGGTGTGACAATTGGAGCCATTGGTAGTGCATATACAGTAATATTATATGGATTACTTCTTGAAGACATACAACCCACTTGATCTAATACACTATAAGAAATACTTCCATTACCAGCCGAAACACCTGTTACCATAACTGAAGAAGTAAGTGTAGTTGATGCACCATTTGAACTTCCAGTATACCACCAATAAGAGGTGTATGGTGTAGCGCCTCCACTACTTCCAATTGCTTCTAATTGTAAAGAGGAATTTACACAAACTGTAGTAGAAGTGCCGGAAATAGTTCCAACAGTTGGTGCAGTATTAACCAATAAAGAAGTAGAAGTTTGAGTAGCACTACTACAACCGGTACTAATATTTCTTAAACCCAAACTATAGGTACCTGCTATATTAGTATTAAAATTACTTGATGTCAAAGTTGGCGTATTCACTCCAGATGGAACAGACCAAGAATATTCATATTCTGTTATGTTTCCAACAATTGGATTTGCATTAATAGTTGCAGTATTATTACTGCATATGATATTATCATTATTAAATAACCCTGAGTTTTCAGTGATTGTAATGGTTCCGATAGGTAGTGGAT
>CAWULX010000100.1:0-4830 GCA_963923775.1 uncultured bacterium | reverse complement strand
ATGGATTTTGCATCAATGCTCCAAAATGATGACTATGTGAATCTATAAAACCAGGTGCTAGAACCAAGCCTTGCCCATCAATTACCAGCTCTCCTTTTTTTGGTACAATTTTACCTATTGCAGCAATCTTATTATCCTCAATTCTTACTGCACCTTTGAATCCTTTATTGCCTGTACCATCCATAATAATGACATGCTGAATAACTTGTGCATTCATTATACTAGAAATGAATAATATAGTACTCAACAAATAAATGGTCTTACAATATTGCTTCATTATTTAACAAATTTTTCAAGTGTAATTTAAGCTTTAAAATGCAAAAGTCCCAGCCGAATTGCTTCGACTGGGACTTTCTATTTATCTTATTGATGTCCCCTAATAGAGACTATTTTTTATTTTACAAAATAATGTACAATATAATAAACAACCGCAGCCAACACACCACTTACTGGAATAGTTAATACCCAAGCCCAAAGTAAATTAGTGGTTACGCCCCATCTTACTGCACTTAAACGTTTGGTAGCACCAACACCAATAATAGATCCTGTAATGGTATGGGTTGTTGAAACGGGGATACCCATTTGACCAGTAAAGAATAAAGTGAATGCGCCTGCTGTTTCAGCTGCTACTCCTTCTAGTGGAGTTACTTTAGTAATTTTTGATCCCATTGTTTTTACAATCTTCCAACCTCCGCTCATGGTACCTAAGCCAATGGCCAAATAACAAGCCACTGGTACCCAACCTGGTAATGAACCAAAATCTTGAATGGTTCCATTGGCAATTAAAGCAGCCCCAATAATACCCATTACTTTTTGGGCATCATTACCGCCATGTCCAATACTAAATGCAGCAGAACTGAATAATTGTAATTTTTTAAACATATTTGCCACTGTATAAGCAGTAGGAGTCTTGAATTTCTCTACATACAAGTAAATCAACATAAATAAAATAGAAGCCCCGATAATACCATTTACAATTATAGTATTATCCGCCTTGTCTAACTCGATAGCAAAAGATTTTTGAATATCAAATTTGATAATCTTAGCTTTCACTTTATCATAATTCTTTGGATCAATTGGATAAATTGCATTCAAGGAATTCATTGCAGAATCTACAGTAATTGTACCAGCTAAATATAGTTTTAAAGGTTCTTTATATCCTTCTGTTTTTTCTTTTTGTTCATCATAAATAGCTTTTGCCTCTTTGCTTTCAGGAGCCTTTGCTTCAAATACTAAAAAATCATTAGCATTTCTTGCAGCATCTTTTAATTTGCTTATTGCAGGTGTTTTCAACCAACCACTATCCTTCACCATTTTAGCAATTCGATTTGAACCTAATTCATCGTATCGCTCAATAATAGGTTGAATTTTTTCTACAGTCTCTGTAGCTTTTGCTAATTTCCCCTTATTTAACTCCAATTTAGCCATCAAAACCGAATCTCCCTTTTTATCTGCTAATTCGGCAGTTATTGCTTTAACTTCTTTTGAATATTTATCTACTCCGTAAAACTTTTGAACATTCTCGGTCATTTTTGAATGCTCAAATTGATCAAACATTGAAACTGTTGCGAAAGTCACTAAAGAAATAATCAACAATCTCCACCATACATTTCGCATAATAGTTACCACAGTTATAAAAACTGAAATAACTATACCAATAAGTGGTGCTAAGAAGATAAATAAGATAGTTTTAATTATTGTTTCTGCATCTACAATTTTTGCCCAAGAATAATCAATACCTTTTTGCATTAAACCATGAGTGATTGCAGCGCCAGCAAAGCCTCCAATCAAAGTATGAGAACTAGAAGAAGGAATACCATACCACCAGGTTAATAAATTCCAAAAAATAGCTGCCAATAACCCTGAAAAAATTACAGGTAATGTAATAAAATCTTTATAAACAGTTTTACTAATTGAGTTGGCAACTGCATGATCTTTAAAAATCCAAAAGGCAACTGAATTAAATAATGCTGCCCATAAAACTGCTTGAAAAGGTGTTAATACTTTTGTAGAAACTACGGTTGCAATGGAGTTTGCAGCATCATGGAATCCATTGATATAGTCAAATATTAGCGCAAGCGCGATAATAATAATTAGTAATGTCATTGTAAATTAAATTAAGCGTACTTGATAATGATGGTCTCAATTACATTTGAAACGTCTTCAATTTTATCAGTAGCTATTTCAAGTACTTGATAAATTTCTCTTTTCTTAATTATTACCTTGAAATCATTTTCTTGTTCAAATAATTTTTCAATACTCATATCAAAAACATCATCTGCCTGATTTTCAATGCTATTCACTTTAATCATAGCATCAGTCATTGCTTTGATATTCTTCATATTGCGTAAACCTAATACAGCTGTTTTAGTTTCCAATGTGCCTTGTAAAATCAATTCAGTTAATTTGTGAATACCAGTATCGTTTGGATTAATCTTGTAGAAATTAATTTTCTTAGCTGAAGCGTAAATATAGTCAGCAACATCGTCCAAAGAGGTTGCCAAGTAATGAATATCTTCTCTATCAAAAGGAGTAATAAAATTTCTTCCTAATTCAGTAAAAATATTATGTGTTAAATCATCATTGATATGTTCAAGATTTTCAATCTGTGCTAAATAATTAGCTCTTTTGTCTTCATCTGGTTCGTTTACCATTTCCTTTAGTTTTACACCCATTTGGTGAACATGCTCTGCCACTTCTTCAAACAATTGAAAAAATACACGATCCTTTGGTAAGAAAACTTTAAAGATTGAATTGAAATCCATACAATTGATTTTTATTGGTTTTTAATGCAAAGCAAATTTCCTCCTTTACTGACAATTAAAAGAGTCCCAATATTACCAAATTGTTAAGAAATAAATTCTTATAAAATATTGATTTACAATGTATTGTAAAAATCTACCAACTTTTTTAACTGCTCTTCGCTCTTACAATTGATTTTATTAGTGCTTATATACTGATTAATAGCTTCTTTTTGGTCAGACATGGCCGAAAGGAAGAAAGCAGGATCTTTCTTCACTCGTTTTAACACTCCATCTGCTAATAAGTATAAGTTTTCCCTAACTGCAAACTCTTTGGACCTTTCTCCTGATAGCTCATTCAAATGTTCCTCAATATTTTTATTAGTAGATTTTAATAAACCTAGTTTCCCTTTGCTTAATATTTGATAAAAATGAATAATGGTTTGATTGTCTATGGCAGAAAACCCAGTTTGGAAACTATACTCTTTGATATCTTGCTTATTGGTATCAATAATGGTAATAGCATTTACCATGCCTTTCCCAATATAACCTTCCTCTCCATTGGAAGCAATAAAATTAATCTCATGCTCCACTAGATTTAATCTTGCTTTTACATTTGAATATTTCCTGCCATCCGATAATACAATACTTGCAAATTTGAAATTAGGAAACAAATAAGGCGAACCACTCACATCGGCATATTTGTTTTCAAATGCTCTTCCATTGACATCGCTTATGAATATTTGCGAACCCCATTTACCTGTTGTTGAAACACTATTGGCTTGACCATGAATAATGGATGTACTAATAAAAAAACCAATTGCTGCAAGAATACACTTTTTCATATTGGGGAATTTTATATAAAGATAAAGATCCCTAAAACAAAACAAGACCCAAAAGGGTCTTGTTTTTTATAATGCTAAGTGAATTAACGATTACTTAGGATTCTTTGTTGGAACTGCTGTTGCAGATGGCGGGTTATATGCTAACTCATTATCTGGAACATCCCAATAGTCTAAATATCCGTATACAATTTTTGCTTTAGTGTTCACTGCACCAGTAGAAGAAATAACTACTGCATTAGAACGACCTTTGCTTGGATCGATGATATCCCAACGACGAGCATCATAGAAAGATAAACCTCTAAATGCTAAAGCAATTCTTCTTTCAGCTCTTAATTCTTCGTAAGCATCAGCTAAAGATAAACCGGTAGGGATAGCAGCTAAGCCAGCTCCTTGGTATGCTCTTACAGCGTCAATAGATTTTACACCAGCATCGATTGATCCTGTCATGATCAAAGCTTCTGCTTTCATCAATTCATTCTCTTCGTAAGTAGCTGCTAATGTAATTTCATTAGCGCCAGCTGCTGTATTTGAATAAGTAATAACTCCTGCTAAAGCGTTTCCACCATTTTTCAAAGTATAACGTGTATTGAATGCATTACCACGGTCTGTATTGAACAAGCCTACAGAAGCTAATGTAAGTACGTTATTGTCTTTTCTCTTATCACCAGATCTGAACTCTTGTACCCAACGCTCACTTAATTTGTAAGTATTAGTAGAACCAGTTGCAGCTGTTTGAGAAGTTTTATCAGCAACAGTATTTTCTATGAAAGATCCGTTAGCATCTGTACGACCAGTGAAGATCAAATCAGTAGACTTTACACCATTAGCAGTTAAAGCTAAAATATTAGCCCACTGCGTAGCAGTCATAGATGCTTTTGGCGTATTCACTAAAATGTTACGCGCTTTCATTGTGTTGATAGAGCGAGTCCACTCAGCTACAGATAATGCACCACCCTTGCCTTTTTGTAAGTAAGTAGGAATTAATTTTCCTAGAGTAGCAGTGAAATCAGCAGTTGAAGTTGCAGCACCTAATGCATTAACACATTTATCGTAGTTGGCATTAGATTCGTTGATGATCGCTTCTTTAGTTACATAGTTGCCATTGGTAGTTGCAGCAGCTGTTGTAGCATTTTGGATGATACCAGCATAGTACATAGAACCTATTTGTCCGTATGCATATCCTTTCCACCAATAAGCCCAAGCTTGTAAAGTTGCTTTTTTAGTAGAAGCACCTGCACCTGTAA
>CAWULX010000099.1:0-4841 GCA_963923775.1 uncultured bacterium | reverse complement strand
TGTAGAGAGGTCTCGTGGGCTCGGAGATGTGTATAAGAGACAGAATGGTGACGATGCAGAAGCAGTGGTGAAAGCTGCAGAAATTGCAACAAAATATAGACAAGCATTTCAAAGTGATATCTTTATTGATATGGTTTGTTATAGAAAACATGGCCATAACGAGGGAGATGATCCAAAGTATACACAACCTCAATTATATAGTTTAATTGAGAAGCATAAGAATCCTAGAGAAACTTATACAGAATTTTTATTAGCTCATGGTGAATCAAGTGCACAAGATTTGGCAAAAGAAATGGAGAAAAAGTTTTGGTCAGATTTGCAAGCAAGATTAGATGAGGTAAAACAAAATCCATTACCATATAAGCCACAAGCTCCAGAGCAAGCTTGGGAGAATATGCGCAAAGCAGCTGCTGAAGATTTTGTAAAATCACCCACTACCGCAATTAAAGCAGAAGATGCAAAAAATATTTTTGATGCATTGATGAAGTGGCCTGAGAATTTTACGCCATTGAAAAAAGTGGAGAAATTAATTCAAGAGAAAATTAAATTATTCGAAACTGAAAATAAAATTGATTGGGCTACTGGTGAATTGATGGCATACGCTTCTTTATTAGCAGAAGGTAAGGCGGTTAGAATGAGTGGTCAGGATGTAAAGCGTGGTACATTCAGTCACAGACATGCAGTATTAGTGGATGAAAATACCAATCAACAATACAATAGATTAGATCAGGTAAAACAAGGTCAACAGCCTTTTAGAATTTATAATTCATTGTTAAGCGAATATGGCGTTTTAGGATATGAATATGGATATGCATTAGCCAATGCAGACGCATTGGTTATTTGGGAAGCACAGTTTGGAGATTTCTCTAATGGTGCACAAACCATCATTGACCAATTTATTGCTGCAGGTGAGCAAAAATGGCAAAGACAAAATGGTGTGGTAATGTTATTGCCCCATGGATATGAAGGCCAAGGTCCAGAACATAGTAGTGCAAGATTAGAGAGGTATTTACAATTATGTGCCGAGAATAATATGATTGTAACCAACATTACAACTGCAGCAAATTTATTCCATGCTTTAAGAAGACAATTAACTTGGAGTTTCAGAAAGCCGATGATTAATTTCTCTCCAAAAGCGAATTTAAGAAGTCCATGGACATTCAGTGATATCAATGAATTAAGCAAAGGCGGATTTAAGGAAGTAATTGATGATACATTTGTGAAAGATCCGGCACAAGTGAAGAAAGTTTTGTTCTGCTCTGGAAAAATCTCTTACGAATTAATGGAGAAACAAAAAGCAGATAACAGACAAGATATTGCGATTGTAAGATTAGAGCAAATACATCCCTTACCAGTGCAACAAATTAATGCTATCCATCAGAAATATGGTAAAGCGATTTGGTTCTGGGTACAGGAAGAGCCTTTGAATATGGGCGCGGCGGGTTTCTTACAAATGAATTTAAAATCTATTAAATACGGTGTGATCAGCAGACAAGCAAGTGCATCAACTGCCACTGGTTATTCTAAAGTACACGCCAAAGAACAAAATGAAATTATCACAACAGCTTTTGCTATTTAAATAAATAATCATGATTTCTATTAAAGTACCAACAGTAGGAGAGTCAATCACAGAAGTTACTTTGTTAAAGTGGACAAAGAAACAAGGAGAGTGGGTGGATCGTGATGAAGTGATTGCAGAATTAGAAAGTGAGAAAGCCACTTTTGAAGTGAATGCTGAACAAGCTGGTGTGTTAGTGCATAAAGCTAAAGAAGGTGATAGTATTTTAATTGGGGATATTTTGGCAGATATTGATGAGACAGCACCAAAGCCAGCAGCAGTTGAAAAGCCAGCCGCGGCTCCGGTTCCTGCTGCAGCATCAGCTCCAGCAGCTAGCACTGCTCCAGTAACTGCTGTTTCAAACAATGTTAAAACAACTCCAGTAGCAGCAGCTATTATTGCAGATAAGAAAGTGGATACTGCACAAATTAAACCATCTGGTTATGCAGGTAAGATTACAAAGGTTGATGTATTAGATGCGTTGAACAATCCTGGCAAAACTGCTTTCCCTGGTCAAGACTTATTCTCTCGTAATGTTCGTCCAGAGAAAATGAGTAATTTAAGAAAGACCATTAGTAGAAGATTAGTAGAAGCGAAGAATACAACAGCCATGTTAACTACTTTCAACGAAGTA
This sequence comes from uncultured bacterium, assembly GCA_963923775.1. Classification (GTDB taxonomy): domain Bacteria; phylum Bacteroidota; class Bacteroidia; order Chitinophagales; family Chitinophagaceae; genus Sediminibacterium. Next base: position 2,649 of record CAWULX010000099.1, on the reverse strand, counting down.
GACATGACTGCGATTATGAATACAAGAAAACAGTTTAAAGATAAATTCAAAGAAGCACATGGCGTGAACCTTGGCTTTATGAGTTTCTTTGCAAAAGCATGTGCGATTGCTTTAACTGAATGGCCTTCAGTAAATGCCTTCATTGATGGAGATCAATTATTGTATCATGATTATGCAGACATTAGTATTGCAGTAAGTACGCCAAGAGGTTTAACTGTTCCAGTAATCAGAAATGTGGAGAGCTTAAGCATGGCGGATATCGAAAAGAAAGTAATTGAATTAGCAGGTAAAGCAAGAGATAGTAAATTAACGGCAGAAGAATTAACAGGTGGTACATTCACCATTACCAATGGTGGTGTATTTGGAAGTTTAATGAGTACGCCAATTATCAATATTCCACAGTCTGCTATTTTAGGCATGCACAAAATTCAAGAGCGTCCAATGGCGGTAAATGGTGAAGTGAAAATTTTACCAATGATGTACTTAGCATTAAGTTACGATCACCGTATTATTGATGGAAGAGAGAGCGTTGGATTCTTAGTAAGAGTTAAAGAGTTATTAGAGCGTCCTGAATTATTGTTAATCGGAAAAGATCCAGTAGCAAGTTTATTAGAACTGTAATGCATTTTGCAGTACATCAAAATATCGCGGATAATTTAATAAGTGCTTACAACGGTTCAGAGCCTTTAGCAAATTATTTGAAGAAGTATTTTGCTGCAAATAAAAAACACGGCAGTAAGGATAGAAAAAATATTACTGCACTTTGTTATGAGCATTATAGAAATGCCGCTACTCAATTCCCATTAGCTTCTCAAATTTCTACAGCGATTGATGTTCCAGTATTTGTGGCATCACATAAAGAGCAGCCATTATTATTTGTAAGAATAAGACCTTGGCAAAAAGAAAAGGTCGTAGCTAAGTTAAAAGCATCTGCAATTCCTTTTGAAGCAGTGGGAGAAGATGCATTGTCTTTTGTAAATACCACAGCTATTCAAGATGTTTTGGATATTAATAAAGAAGTAGTTATTCAAGATTTAAGTTCACAAGCTATTGCTAGTTTACTAAAACATATTCCTGCCAAAGAAGGCAAGCCCATGATGGTATGGGATGCCTGTGCCGCAAGTGGAGGGAAAACTATTTTATTATTTGATCATTTAACCAATATCAATATTCATATCTCCGATATTCGTTCTTCTATTTTAATTAATGCAGAAAAAAGATTGCAAGAAGCAGGAATTAGACCAGCCAGTGTACAAGAGATAGATTTGACCATGCCATTTGAAATTAAAAAACAATTTGATTTGGTCTTTGCAGATGTGCCTTGTTCTGGAAGTGGTACCTGGGGCAGAACACCTGAGCAACTGTCATTTTTTAATCAATCGCAATTAGATAAGTATACACAATTGCAAACTAAGATTATTGCTAATTTAATTCCAACTGTTGCGGTAGGAGGTTATTTATTATACGCAACTTGTTCTGTGTATGCAACAGAAAATGAACAACAATTAGAAACTTTACTGGCTTCTGGGAAATTCAAATTAATAGAGCAAGCTTATTTTAAAGGCTATACACAAAAAGCAGATACTCTGTTTGGAGCACTATTACAAAGAGTGGCTTAACATGCCGCTTTGAATAATCCCACCTGCTACCACATCATCTCCTTCATAAAATACAGCACTTTGTCCTGGTGCAATACTCTTTACATTTTCATAAAATCTTGCTTGAACGCCCATATCTGTTGGAGAGAGTGTACATAATGCACCACTGTCTTTGTATCTAATCTTAGCCATTAAATCCATGGGGCCATCTAAGTGATCGTATTTGATCCAATTTAATTTAGCCACCAACATATCGTTTTGGTCTAAATCATTTTCATCACCAATCACCACAATATTTTTTACCGGATCAATTGCAGTCACATAAGCAGGTTTGCCTAAAGCAATTTCCAAACCCTTTCTTTGACCAATGGTATAAAAAGGGTAGCCCTTATGTTTGCCTAATCTTTTTCCTTTGGTATCTACAAACCATCCTCCGTTAACGCGTTCTTCTAATCCTTCTACTCTTCTTTTTAAGAAACCACGATAATCATTATCAGGTACAAAGCAAATTTCATAACTCTCACTTTTCTTAGCTAATTCTGGATAACCCATATCAATAGCCATTTGCTTAATGTCTTTCTTATGCATTCCTCCCAAAGGCAAAATGGTTCTACTTAATAAGTCTTGATCCACGCCCCAAAGCACATAACTCTGGTCTTTGGTTTCGTCCAATCCTTTTGAAATTACATATCTACCATTGGTATGCTGACGTACTTTGGCATAATGACCGGTAGCAATAAAATCACAACCCAAAGCATCTGCTCTTTTTAATAAGGCCCTCCATTTAATATGGGTATTGCACATTACACAGGGGTTAGGGGTGCGACCCGCTAAGTATTCTTCCACAAAGTTTTCAATCACAAAATCGCCAAACTCGTCTCGTATATCTAAAATAAAATGGGGGAATCCGTTATTTACTGCGGCTAATCTGGCATCATTGAAAGAATCAATATTGCAGCAGCCTGTTTCTTTTCCGTTGGTATTGCTGGTAGAGTAGTCCCAGGTCTTCATGGTGATACCTACTACTTCGTAGCCTTCGTTGTGTAATAAT
>CAWULX010000098.1:0-4933 GCA_963923775.1 uncultured bacterium | reverse complement strand
CATTTGTTGAATTTTAGGTTTTCCATCTTCGGTAAACCATCTTGTTTCAAAATAAGAATCACTGTCAAAATCTGAAAGCTCATTCTTCATTGCCAATCTTTCATCTTCTCCGACATTAAATGTAATAGGTATTTCAACATCCTCGTCTTTTACCGATACATTAAATCCATTAAAGGATTGGAATTCAGTTTCAAGTGTTTTTTCATAAATTGACCTCGCTTGTTGCATCATCTCAAATTCCTCTTGAGATTGCGCTTCTCTCTCGGCTTCTTTATAAATATCAGGTAACTTTATTTCACTTTTTAATTTTTCAAGTTCTGGTCTAATCACTTTTGCTTCAATCATCAGCTTTTTATCTGCGTAATCTACTTGTGATTGCCATGTCTTTACTTTTGCAGCATAATCTTCATCTGTTTCATCATAACCCTGTTCAGGCTTTAAAGGTACGAAATATTGATCATAAAACAAAAGGTCAACTTCGTCTTGACTTAAATTTTTGTATTTATTCTTAATATTCGCTTTTACAATTTCAACAGCCAAATCAGGTGTTAATTCTGATGTAGTTAATTTTTCTAACCTTTTTTGTTCATTTAAAATTTCATAAACATCATCTGCTTTGCCTTCTTTAATTGCGTCAAACAAAGTTTTGCTTACATCATTTTTAAATTCAAAAGCTGGTTGTTCTTTTAATTTTTTAAATTCTTGTTCAGCTTGCTCTACGTTTTCAAAACCAAATCTTTCTTTAATAAATTGATTTGGATCAAATGCTGGTGTAGAAACCGTTTCTTGCTTTTCCTCTACTTTTGTTTCAGCTGGTGGAGGAGGTGCAGCTGCAGCTTGTTGCTGTTCGTTTAAAATAGGGGCTTCTTCTACTTTAGGTTGCACTTGTGATGCGTTTTCATCCGAAAACGGATTGAAGCCTTCTGCCAGCTTTATTGGTTCTGACATGTCTTTGTTTTCTAGCATAAATGCTTTTGTGTTTATTGTTTATTAATCAATAGAAACACTTCCAGTAGAACTAATAGTACATGCATTGACATTATTTGATGGTTGAGATAACAATCTAAAACCATACCAATCCGTACCATTACCATAAACAGGAAGCGTTAATCTACTATCTCCAAAGAATTTTTGTACACCACCTTGGTTATTTGTTGAAGCATATACTACTCTTGCTCCATTTTGTAAACTTGAATTATAAGCTTCATTGATATTTGGAGTAGGTTGAGATAACAAATATGCATATGATAAAGGATCTGCAGTTTCTGCACCTTCCAATAATAAATATTTACCGATAATACCAAATTCAACAATACCATCTGTTGCAATAGATGTTACATCTGATTTATCTAATAAATTTACTCCAGTTACACCAATCCAATTATTTGGAACTTCTGGTGCTGGCAATAATTGCCCTGTTACTGAATCATCGTCATTTGTTGTTTTAAATGTAATTGCTGCTGAAGGATTCACAAATTGTACAACTGCTGAATCCCAACCTGAAAGATCTTGATAAAAACTTCCAGTTGTATTAAAAGAATCAGTTGCGTCAACAACTTTGCTGACTTTAGAACTGAACTTTTGTAATCTAATTAATAGTTTATCTACTGATGTTGTTGCCATTTTATTTTTATTTAAGCTGTTTGTAATTGTTCTTGTTGTTCAGGAGCCATTTGTTGCTGTTCCATTTGCTGTTGTTCTTGTTGTTGCTGTTGCATTATAGCTTGTTCTTGTTGTTGATTTTGAACAGCTAATGGTACGGTTACATTTTGTAACATACTAGCAACAATTTGTTGCAATTCTGCTGGAACAGGGATACTTGCTTTAGCAAGATCAAAAACTCCTTGTAATATGATTTCTTTTTCTTTGATTAATGCTTGTTGTTGAGATAATGCAGAATCTGCTTGTGCTTTAGCTTGTAAACTTGCTTGTTGCACTTGAGCATTTTGCTCCATATTTGTTTGATTCTTTTCTTGTTCAGTTTTTAAGAATCTTTTTTGTGCTGACCTAAAATATAACTCAGCTAATTGAACATTTTCTTTTGCAATTCTCATTACCTTAAATGGATCTAAATATAAAACCAATTGAGGATTTGCAGTAATTGCGTTATTCATCATTGCCTCCAACTTGGCTATTTCTAAATCTGTAGGTAACATTTTTATTGTAGCTACAAAGTTTCTATCTTTAACATCCTCTTGTTTTAATAAATCTCTATATTTTTTAGCTCCATAAGTAACACTTTTATTTAATAAACATGCTACTTTTTTAGCTGTTTCTTCCATAACATAAGTATATGCGTCATACATATATTCTGTTGCATTATTTGCTAAAACTCTTGAAGCTTCAATATTAGATGCAGCAACTCTTGGTTGAGCTGCTTGATTCATTAAATTAGGATCTTCACCAAGTTCATCCTTTAATACTTGATAATGGAATTGATACAAATTGATTAATGCTTGCAATTGTGGTGCAAAACCAGTATTTGCCAATTCAGTAATTGGGACTGGAATTCTATTTCCTTCTGCATCTCTACCACGATAGTAAAGCTTACCAGTTTGTTCCCAAATTTTTTGAACATCTAATGGTTTTACTGAATCACCCAAACCTAAATCTAATTCTTGCATAGCATCTACATCAATAGAAGCACCTGCTGGAACCATTTTAGCAACCATTTGTTGTATTTTCAATCTAGCCAAAATCATTTGTTCAATTGGCTCTTCAATTTTTTCTGGTACTGCCACATTACGCATATCGTAAGGGTCGTACATATAAAAACTATATGAAAATTCTGTATTACCAATTTCTTTTGGATCTTGTGGACGTATCATATTTTTCTTGATACCCCACTTAATCATTTTTTGAGTAACTGGACAATAAACACCTTCGTATATATTCCACTTTTTCTCTTCAATGTATTGTTGATTATCGTCTATTTTTTCAGGCTTACCTTTTCTAATTATGGTACTGCCATTCTTTTTTGTTTTAGTAACCGTATAACCATCGGAATCTAATGTCTTGATTTCAAATTGCATTAAATCAATATTCCATTCATCATATGGTCTTAACCAAGCAACATTCCAATCTTGCATCCACTTTAACTTATCTGTTAATTGGTATTCTTTTGAAGATTGTGCTAATTGGAAAATATCTTCTTCAGATAATATACCACCAGCTTCTTTTCCATATCTAGCTCTTAATTCACTAACTTTCATAGACAAAATATGTCCTCTATAGCTAGTATCTCTAAAATCAGGAAAATCAGAATAAGAATAAATTGCATTTTCAGGTCTAATCCATTGTACATGAACTTCACCTTCTTCATCCATCCATGTGTATGTACAAACTAATCCAACTTCCGCTGAATCGTGTAATAATCTTTGTTTTAAAACATCATCCCAACCATTTGCTTCAAATACATTATTACAAGCTATGCTGTATTGTATTTCTTCAGGCAAATGATTAAATTCAGTAATCCATCTATCTAATTCATCTTTATCTTCTGCAATAAATTGATCTTGTGGTATAATTGGGATTCCAGATTCTAATTGTAACTGTGATAAAATCTCTTTATTTTGGTAAACAAATTCTGCTTCATCTGCAGCTGATTTTTTCAACATTGCAGATGCAGTATCTGTAGCTGTCACATTAACTTTTTCTTTTCTACTCATCCAAGAACCAACTAATCTTGAAACTATTGTATTACCAATAATAATTGATTTCCAATTGATGTTTACAAAATTAGCTTTACCATTCATTTCTAATCTATCAAGAAAAACACTCATGTCAATCTTGCCATTAGCTATCTGTCTGTTTTTTCTAAATCTATTATTTCTTAACCAAAAATATGTTTGATTACCATATATTGTGGAATAAATACTTTGAGCAACACGAGTGCCATATAAATAATCTGATTTAGACGGTATGTCGGTAGTGATTTGAAAATCTTTAATAGACTGTCCACTACTATTTGCTGCGGATATATATAAAGGACTATCTGCCAATTTGATTGTATTTTATTGCCAAATATACTAAATATCCACAATCTAATAAAAAATTTAATTAATTAAGCACCGGAGTATAGCTTTTTACGAGTGGTTCTTTCCTAATTTGTTTTTGAATTGGTTCCATTAAACAAACTATTAACATTAAAAAAGATACTGTTTGGTCATAGTCAGTTCTATTATTTGGATCAAATTTTTTGGCATCCTCAAGCAAATTCTCATAATCAATTGAGTCTATATGATGTTCAAAATACATAATTCCAACATCAGCTTGTTTTGTTAAACTAAATGGCGTAGTGGGAAATCCCTTGTGCCTATCAGCATCTCTTTTATTTGGGTCCATTGCCGAAAATGGATAAGAACCTAAATAATGTATTCTACCCCTTTCTCTAAAATATGAAAGATAGTCATCACTATTATGTTCATACCATGCTTGATAACCATAAAATTCAGCTGCTAAAAGCACTTGCTCATGTAATGTTTCTTTAATTTGAGGCCTTCCATATAAATGTCCAATTGCTTTTCCTGTGTTTTCTGGATCTAATAAATTATATCTTCTACCTATCCATGCTGATGCTTTTGAACCATATTTACCACCTTGACTATTACTATAACCGTCTATGGCTATTGCGCCATCTTCAACTCGTGCTGGTTTTCTTAATTTTACGTCTAAAGTAAATTTATTTTCTTGTCCTTGTGGTGGAAACTGCGTAATAACCCAATGAAAATCTTGTTCTTTGTCATTTGCTTCTCGCCACCTAACTACTTGATCTATATCTCTATAGAACATAATATGACGTTTTAAAACTGGATTTTCTTTTAGATATTGCTCTCTTGCTCCAATGTTAATAACATTAAAAATACATTTGTCTGAATCCGTACTAAATGCTTCATCTATTGTTAATGGTTCTTTTCTAACACGAGCTGATAAT
>CAWULX010000097.1:0-4950 GCA_963923775.1 uncultured bacterium | reverse complement strand
AAATGACAATTTTGGCAATTCATTCCATTAGTCAAATTTGCAATAGATCCTTTTGGACCTAAATATCTTGATGTATGTGCAATTAATTCTTCTCCATATATCACTAAATCTCTTTCTTTTCCAGTAATTGTATTATCAAAACTTAAACTAGGGGCAATCCAAGTACTGTCTGTGTTGTCTGAGATAACATTTGGGTCAATTTTAAAATAGGTGCCATTGATAAATCCTATAATAAAATAAATCATCAGTAACCCAATAATGGCAATTAAAATGATATATACTTTTTTCATTTATCTAAATTTATAACTTGTTCCTTGTAATTGAGTTAATAGTGTTGAAGGTTCATCGGTTGCAGTTGTTCTTCCTTCAATTTTAGGTGAAACTGGCGAATGAATTTTCAAATAATCTGTAATTACTTGATGTAAATTTAATGTTGTAGATTCAGGATTGGATACTTTTTCAATTCTACATAAGGTATCATTTGGATCACCCTCTCTTTCGCAAGCAACAATATCATACATTTTGTTTTTTTCCAATGCTTGTCCTTTTACTTTTACCCAATTTACTCTTTCGCCTTTCGGTTTCCCAATAGTACAGTTTACTTCCATTCCTGCAAATCTTACAAACCATCCACCAAAACGCTTACTTGGATCTTTAGCAAATGCATTTTCTAATTCTTTTTCTAACCATTCTAATAATTGAGTTCCAGATACTTTTCCTTTTTTGGCTGTTGAATCTACAGGAAGCATGTTCCATAAAAACTCTTTTGTAATAATTGCTTCTTTATTTCCTTTGGGAATTGCCAATGGTTGACAAAACCTAAACCCATTACTTAGGGCAATATCCGGTTTGAACTTCCACATAATAGCATCGGTGATTAAATTATCCATGGGAGTTTCTAATACAAAATACCTTACAAGGGGAGTAGAAGTGGATCCAATTTTTTCTGAAAGCATTTGGTTGTATGGGGCTGTTACTTGCTTAACTAAATTTTCAACAGCTTGGTTGGCTGGGTATTTAATGGGGTCTACATCCAATAAATCATATTTGTAGGATAACATTTTGCCATTTGTCACCTCAATATCAAGCTTTCCTAAAAATGACCCAAATGCACCACATTCAATTACTCTGGTATATTTTCCTTCAATGGGCACTCTAACTCTTTCATGTGTATCTGCTCCTATAATAAAATCAACTCCTTCAACTGAAGGATCATTGGATAATCCAACTTGTTGAGCAAGTCCCATATGTGTTACAACAAAAATAATTCCACACCCCTCCACTTCTTTTAGGTATTTTACATATTTAGCAACATTTTCAGTTGCATGTGTAAAACCAATTCCTTCGCTATAAGCAGGCGATTGTCTTTTTGGAACAAGATGATCAGTATAGCCAATGAATCCTATTTTGGCACCTGCCATGTATTTGATCCAAAAGGGGGGATAAATTAAGGTTCCATTATCTGCATCTTTTGTTTTATGCCACATATTAGCACATATTTTTGCTGCAGTTGAATGTCCCATATCATAGAGCATTTTTTTCTTTTTATAAACCACCTCCCAATTACCTGGTAATATAAGATCATAATTAAAGGCATTCATTAGTGGTATTAGGGCTTCTCCTTCAGATAATGAAGCTATTGCATGTCCGTGAAAATAATCGCCACCATCATATAAAATATGATTTGGATGATTATTTCTTAAGGAGTCAATCATTGTTTTTAAAACAGCTAAGCCTCCTCTTTTTCTAAAAATTGGTTGATCATTCTCCCAAAAAAATTCATCATGTGTATGAATTTGAGCGTGTAAGTCAGTAGTAATAAAAATGCTGAATTCATTTGTTTTTTGGCTGCTTTTATGACTAGCTCCTGTTTTGTCTATTAAATCATTATTGGCAGCATTAGAAGTATTTGAAAAAACCAAAGATGCAGGAACGCCCATTCCTAGAACTGCAGCATCTTTAAGGAAACTTCTTCTATCAGCATTTTTATATTTCATCTTTTAAGATTGAATACTGAAAATCCACTTATTTAAGTATATATTAAGTGACTTTTATCACAGATGCAACTAAAAAGGGAAATTAAAAATGAAAATTTAAGACGAAATTAAAATGACCCATATCAACTTTATTGATATAATTTTTCGGGTCTTTATAGGTATTACCTGAAGCCTTTTTATAAAAGTAAATAACTTGTATTTCCCATCCTTTCCAAAAGCCTCTTAGTGCATATCTAGTATCTATATTATACTGCCAAAAAGATGGAAAGCTATATTTATTTAATGCAAAATTTTTTATATCTGGAAGGATAAAGTAACCTAAAGCACCATTTATTGTCAATGGTATTTGGTTTGATAAGTATTTGGTTTTCAAAACGTAAGCTGTTAAATCTCCATAACCTTCATTTCTTTCACCAGCTATAAATGTGTAAAATGGATCACGTCCCCATTCACGAGGCATAAGGTATCTTCCTGACTTGGTAATTCTTGTGTAATTTATGGAGTGGTCCCATTGTCCAATTTGCTGACCTAATCTTGCACTTATCACTAAAGATTTTTGAGAAGGATTAAAATATGTTTTATTTAACGCTTCGTTACCTCCATTGCCAATTACTGATTGTCGAATTATTTGAATTCCAAAGTATTTTTTTTGATAATCATTTGGAATTTTATCTAATTGTATTAAACTAGTATTAAATATTTTGTCTACATATTGATTCCATATTTGTATTTTATAATTTTTGTTTAATGAAATTTCGGTACCAGCTAAAGCTACACCAGAAGATTCTAGATTATTTTTATAACCAGATTTTGATCCATCTTGATTAATCCCTACAGAATAAACACCTATTGATTCACTTGTATTAAACCATTCCACTGTACTTCTAGGTGAAAAACGATTAATCCAACCTGCGTACCATTTTGAGTTATTAAAATTATGCTGTCCCCAAAATCCTTGTACTTCAGTTGGCCTCATTCTTCCATCCTGTAGATTAATAAATGGTGTATTTAATAACTGCTTTCCTATGGTAATTTTATAATTTTTTTTATTGTATTGTAGATATAGTTCCTCTAATCTATCTATGTTCGTTTTATTCTTTGGATTAGTTAAATCAAATAAACCTAATTCATATCTGTTTAATGTATTTGATAGTGGATGAGGTACAGACAAATCTGAAGAAAATGCATCATAAATAAAAAAACCACTTACTCCAATGTTTATATGATATAATGGCTTTGAAATAAATTGAATACCGCCTCCAACTGCGTTAGCATATTCAACATTACTGTTTTTATTATAGGTTGCACTATAAAAAGATCTAAAATGACCATGCATTGTGCCCATTTGAAATTGGAATAGTAAGTTATTACTATCAATTACTTTTTTAGACTTACCCCAAAGTTTAGGGTCTTCATTTAATTCTTGATGTTGTGCTATGCTCTTGCTGAAACATAATACCATGCAGGCCATTATGGCTACATTAATTTTTAACATGAAAATAAAATTGCAGAATTAATGACTGCCTCCAATAGGAAAAAATAGTTGTTGTGCAATAATATATATACCCATGATCAAAACAAACCAGCCAAACCCTTTTTTAAGTTTATTTCCATCTATTTTTTTACTAAGTACATCTCCAATAAAAATGCCACCAATCGCTAAAGCAGTTACAGATAATAGAAGTGTCCAGTTCATTTGACTATTTCCAAGATCGCCAGTGAAACCAATTAAAGATTTTGCAGCAATTATTAAAAGTGAAGTTCCAACTGCTTGTTTCATTGGTAATTTACTAAGCATAACTAAGGCAGGGATAATTAAAAAGCCTCCTCCTGCACCAACCAACCCTGTTAATACACCTACTAAAGCACCTTCTAAAAGAATCATTGGGTAGTTGAATTTTTGTTCTTCTTCTTCAGCACTATCTATATTAGATTTGGAACGAATCATTGAAAAAGATGCTGCAACCATTAAAATAGCGAATAACAACATCATCATTAATGATTTTGTTAAAACTAATTCACCAAAATGACCTAACTCTTTAGGTATAGCGGGGACTAAAAATTTTCTTGTACCATAAACAGAAGCAATAGATGGGATACCAAATATGATTGCAGTTTTCAAATTAACAAAGCCCTGTTTGAATTTTGGCCAAGCGCCAACAAGACTGCTTGTGCCAACAATAAATAAAGAATAAGCTGTTGCTAATACGGGATCTACATGAAAAAGATATACTAAAACTGGAACAGTCAATATACTACCTCCTCCTCCAATTAGGCCTAAAGAAATACCAATTAATACTGATGCTAGATATCCTATTATTTCCATTATGATTTAAATTTTAGCAAATGTGATAAAAGTCTATTAAAAGATAGGTGATAATTGTCACTTAGCAATAAGATTACATCTTTCCTTTAAGAATTTTATTCCAATATAAATATGGCAAAATATACCTTTTAAGTATGAACATTGACCACCTTTCTTTGGCTTGATTAAAAGGAAATGTTTCTTGAGGTACATTGTCATAATCAAATTCTGCAAGAATTAATTTTCCTTTTCCTGTAATTAAAGGGCAGCTGCTATACCCATTATAATGACCAGTTAAATTAGTATTTGCTATTAAAGACAAAATATTCTGAACTAAAATGGGTGCTTGTTTTCTTATTGCAGCACCTGTTTTACCAGTAGGTAAAGAAGAGGCGTCTCCTAAAGAAAAAACATTGGAGTATTTAATATGTTGTAAACTATGTTTATCTACATCTACCCAACCTGCACTATTCGCCAAAGGACTTGATTTGATAAAATCTGGTGCTGATTGAGGTGGGGTTACATGGATCATTTCATATTCAATCCAGGTTTCAACATCTTTATTGTGTTCCCCAAAGCCAAGAAATTTGGCTCTTTTATTTATACCATCAATCTCAACAAGTTTATTATAATAATGCTCTTTAATAT
>CAWULX010000096.1:0-4962 GCA_963923775.1 uncultured bacterium | reverse complement strand
GATGGAGACTTATTAAAAGAGTTGGTAATTAAGATTATGGATACTTCTGCAAAATAGTTGCAGTTTGAATTTTATCTTGCGCTAGTTGATTTTTTAAAGCGTCTAATCCTTCAAATTTCTGCTCCCCTCTGATAAATTCAAAAACTTGAACAGTGATGGTTTGGTCATATATGTCCTTATCGAAATTGAAAATATTCACTTCAATTACTTTCTTTTGTCCATCTACTGTTGGTCTTACACCAATATTCATCATGCCATTGAATAATGCAGCATCTGTGCAATCTCCTTTAACTTTAACGGCATACACTCCATTAGAGGGAATTAGTTTCTCTTCATCATTAATATGCAAATTGGCTGTGGGGAATCCAATGGTTCTGCCTAATTGGTTTCCTCTAACCACATAGCCTTCAAAAGAATAAGGGTAGCCTAATAAATTATTGGCTTGAATAATGTTTTTTTCAACAATACAGTTTCTAATTAAAGTAGAACTTACAATCTCATCATCTACTAATTGCTCATTAATTTCATCTACGGTAAAATCAAAAACTTGCCCAAGTTGTTCTAATAATTTAAAGTCTCCTTTTCTGCCATTGCCAAAACGATGGTCATATCCAACAATTACATGTGCAGGTTTAAAGTGCTCAACAATAAAATCTTTTATATAATCCTCCGCAGACATATTGGAGAATCGGTGATCAAAAGGAACCACCACCAAGTGGTCAATTCCTGCCTTTTCTAACAAATTAATTCGCTCACTGATATGGGTTAATTGTTTGATTTCCCCAGGTATGGAAGAAATAACTTTTCTGGGGTGTGGATGAAAGCTAATAATTACTGTTTCCCCATGAATGGATGCAGCTATAGACTTCATTTTTTGGATTATTTGCAGATGGCCTTTGTGAACGCCATCAAATGCTCCAGTAGTAATGACTGCTTGCTTAAATGCGGGTAAATTTTGTAAATCGTAGTGAACCTTCATCTTCTATGTCTAAATATGGCACAAATGTAAAACAATTGTACCTTTGTGCCACAATCAATTTATATCCATGTCATTGTATGCCCAACGCGGAGTATCCGCACAAAAAGAAGAAGTACATGCAGCTATTCAGTATTTAGACCAAGGATTGTACCCAAATGCTTTTTGTAAATTATATGCTGATTATTTAGGTGGGGATAATAATTACATTAATATAATGCATGCAGATGGTGCTGGCACCAAAAGTATCTTAGCATATATCTACTGGAAAGAAACTGGAGACAGTTCGGTTTGGAAAGGGATTGCTCAAGATGCCATTGCAATGAATTTAGATGATTTATTATGTGTGGGGATTTATGATCAAATTTTATTTTCCAGTACTATTGATAGGAATAAATTAATCATCAACGGAGAAGTAATTAGTGAAGTAATAAATGGAACTCAGTCTTTTTTTGAAACATTAAAAGAATTTGGTGTTCAAATTTCTTTTTTAGGAGGTGAAACAGCAGACGTAGGGGATGTAGTAAGAACTATTGCGGTGAACGGAACCATGACCGCTAGATGGCCAAAGTCAAAATTAATTACCAATGATTTAATTGCCCCTGGTCAAGTAATAGTTGGGTTTTCAAGTTATGGTCAAGCAAAATATGAAACTGCTTATAATAGCGGATTGGGAAGTAATGGGTTAACCAGTGCAAGACACGATGTTTTAAGTAAAGAGTATGCTACAAAATATCCAGAAACATTTGAACCAAGCTTAGCGAATGAAGTAGTTTATATTGGCAAAAATAAAGTAACGGATACCCTTGATATACCTGGTTTTGGCAAGATTCAAGTGGGTAAATTATTATTAAGCCCTACAAGAACTTATGCGCCATTGGTTAAAGCTATCTTAAGCAATCATTTTGATGCAGTAAAGGGAATGATTCATTGTAGTGGAGGTGGTCAAACCAAGTGTATGAAATATTTACCTGGCCCAATGCGTATTGTAAAAGATAATTTCTTAGAAGTGCCTCCTATATTTAAATTGATTCAAGAAAATTCAGGTGCCAATGCAAGAGAAATGTATCAGGTATTTAATATGGGCCATCGTTTAGAAATATTCACTAATGAATCAGATGCCGCTGCATTGATTGATATTGCTGCATCTTTAGGTATTGAAGCGCAAATTATTGGTAGAGTAGAGGATTCGGAAACTAAAGAGTTAGTATTGAAAGGAAGTTTTGGAACAGAAACATTTAGCTATTAATTTTATATAAAACAACCCATCCCATGAGCGAAATAGTAGTTCAATTAGACCATGTAAATATTTATCAAAGTGGCAGTCTTATTTTACAAGACGTTAATTTGAAAGTAGAGAAAGGAGAGTTTGTTTACTTGGTTGGAAAAACAGGTGCTGGAAAAAGTAGCTTATTAAAAACTTTATACGGAGAATTAACATTAACAGAAGGAAATGGGAATGTAGTTGGCTTTAATTTAAAAGATATGACATGGAAAACATTGCCTTTTTTGAGAAGAAATTTAGGGGTTGTTTTTCAAGATTTTCAATTATTAACAGATAGAAATGTTCATGAGAATCTAAAATTCGTATTGAAGGCTACCGGATGGCAGGATGAGAAATTGATGGAGCAAAAAATTGACGATGTTTTGAATAAAGTAGGTTTACAAAATAAAGGTTTTAAAATGACCTATGAAATGAGTGGAGGAGAGCAACAAAGAGTAGATATTGCTCGTGCCTTATTAAATGCTCCTAAATTAATCTTGGCAGATGAGCCAACGGGTAGTTTAGACCCGGAAACCAGTGATGAAATCATGCAATTATTGATGCAAATAGCCAAGGAAGACGGAACTGCCATTTTAATGGCAACCCACGATTTTATAGTGGTAAATAAGTTCCCATCCCGCACTTTGACCACAGAAGGGGGCAAACTGATAGAAAAGGCTTAATAAATTCTTTATTTTGGGCATAAATTGCCCTTTTTTTACTTGACATCTTACATCTTTTTTCTTATGTTCGCAGACATATAAAAGTTCAAAGAAAGTGAGACTAAAGTCATTAGAAATCAAAGGGTTCAAGAGTTTTGCTGACAAAACCATTGTAAGTTTTGACGATGGAATAACAGGCATTATTGGACCAAACGGGTGCGGAAAAAGTAATATCATCGATAGTATTAGATGGGTAATTGGGGAATCTAAAATTTCGGCATTAAGATCTGAAAATTTAGACTCATTGGTTTTCAATGGAAGTAAGACGAGAAACTCCAGTAGTATGGCAGAAGTTAGCTTGACTTTCGAGAATACTAAAAATTTATTACCAACAGAGTTTAGCACTATTACCGTAACTCGTCGTTATTATAAAAATGGAGAGAGTGAATACCGTTTAAATGATGTTGCTTGTAGATTAAAAGATATTCATAATTTATTTTTAGATACTGGAGTTAGTACAGATAGCTATGCCATTATTGAATTAGGAATGGTGGATGATATTATCAAGGACAAGGATAATAGTCGTCGTAAAATGTTAGAGCAAGCTGCTGGAATTACTATTTACAAAACAAGAAAGAAAGAAGCGAAGAATAAATTAGATGCAACTGAGCAAGATTTGTCTAGAATTGAAGACTTATTATTTGAGATCAATAATCAATTAAAAACCTTAGAAAATCAGGCAAAGAAGGCAGAGAAATATTTTGAAATTAAGAAAGATTATAAGGAAACAGCTATTGAATTAGCCATTGCTTCTTTGGAAGGTTTTAATTTAACATACAAAGAACTAACAGAGCAACAAGAAACTGAAACCGACAAGAAGTTTCAATTGGAAGCACAGATTGCCCTTGAGGAAGCAGCTTTAGAGCAAGAGCGTGTAAGTTTCATTGAAAAAGAAAGAGGCTTACAAAGTCAACAACAAGAGTTTAACGATTTGGTTCAAAAATTAAGAACCAAAGAGAATGATAAAAACTTGGCAGCTCAACGCTTAGATTATTTAAATGACAAAGAAAAAGGCCTGCAAGATTTCTTAGAAAGAGCAGAAGGTCAAGTAAAAACTATTGGCGATTCTATTGAGTATACAAAGTTGCAGGTAGTTGAGGAAGAAAAAATTTATAATGATTTTAAAAATAGAGTAGAGGCTTCTCAAGTTGAATTATCCAATAAAAGAAATCAGTTTGATGATCAAAGATCGGTCTTAGATAATTTACGTCAACAGTATAATCAAATTCAAAGAAATCAATTTGATGCAGAGAAAAAAGTAGCTGTTGCTGATACCTCCATTCAAAACATACAAAGATCTCAGGCTCAGATTGAAGAAGAGCAAACACATCGTGCTACTCAAATTCAAGATATTACTACGCAATTAGCTCAAAAAGAAAATGATTTATCAGAAAAGAAAGCGCATTTGGTAGCATTGCAAGAGCAACATGAAAAAGCTAAGGCAAGTATTTTTGAAACACAATCTGCTTTAGAAGTATTAAGATCTTCATTGGCTGAGCAAGCTAGAATTTTAGATGCCAAGAAAAATGAATACGATTTATTAAAAAGTTTAGTAGACTCAATGGATGGTTATCCAGAGAGCGTTAAATTCTTGCATAATAATACTGGCTGGAATCATAACGCACCTATCTTGTCGGATATAATATATGTGCAAGAGGCTTACCGAACTGCTGTAGAAAATGTATTAGAGCCATATTTGAATTACTATGTGGTTAACGATTTAAAAGAAGGTTTGCAAGCTATTCATTTATTGGATGAACATAAAAAAGGGAAAGCTAATTTCTTTTTATTAGATCAATTATCAGGTGCCCAAGCAAATGCTGCTCCAGCCAATACTATTGCTGCTTTATCAGTTGTAGAAATTGATTCTAAATATGCTTCATTGGCTAATCATTTATTAGGCAATGTTTTTATTGCGGAAAATGAAGCTGCTTTGGAAGCTAATCATTCTGGCATAGTATTAGAGAAAACAGGTAAATATGTTAAAGGTAAATACACTT
>CAWULX010000095.1:0-5020 GCA_963923775.1 uncultured bacterium | reverse complement strand
CAGCGTCAGATGTGTATAAGAGACAGTATCACCAATGGCTGGTCTATTAGATCTTGCGTCTTCTTGTTGAATAAATGTATCTAAAGCATATTCAGCAGGACCTACCAATGCGTTCTTTGCGCTGGAGATTCTATTATGAACCACATTGGGTTTATAATGCTTGTCATCCAAACCCATATCGTTGATGACTGCTTTGATCACCGATCTAGAATCATCGGTATCATAAATAGTAAAACTTTGAGGATAACCTAATTTTTCTGCTTCGGCTCTTAAAATACGTGCAAATACACTATGGAAAGTGCCTATATATAAATTTCTAGCCTCTGTATTGCCCAAGATTTTCTCTACACGCTCTTTCATTTCTTTGGCTGCCTTATTGGTAAAAGTCAATGCCAAAATATTAAAAGAATCTACACCACTATGCATCAAATGAGCAATACGACTTGTCAATACTTTTGTTTTTCCGCTACCTGCACCGGCAATAATCATCAATGGACCATTCATGTGAAGCACCGCCTCTTTTTGCCTTTCATTTAAATCATCTAAATACGCTTGTTGCATTGGGCGAAGATACACTTAGTTAGTAGCATAAAAAAACCCCATCTTTTCGGATGGGGTCTTATATATTTTTTAAAAAAGCTCGACTACTTTTTTTCTAATAATTTAAAGAATTGATCTAATTGAGGTAAGATCACAATTCTTGTACGACGGTTTCTAGCTCTGTTAGCAGCGCTGTTGTTTTCTGCAATTGGAGCATACTCACCTCTACCTGCTGCAGTCATACGTTTAGGATCGATACCATAAGTTTCTTGTAAAACACGCACTACAGTAGTTGCTCTTTTTACAGATAAATCCCAGTTGTCTTCTAAGGCAGAGCCATTATCTAATAATTGCTTAGTATCAGTATGACCTTCAACCATGAATTCAATGTTTGGTTGTGCTGCTAAAACTTTAGCAACTTTTCCTAACACGGTTTTAGCTTTATCAGAAATATTGAAGCTTCCACTCTTGAATAATAATTTATCAGAGATGTCAACATACACAACACCTTTATCTACTTTCACATTGATGTCTTCATCACTTAAGTCACCAATTGCACCTTTCAAGTTCATCACCAAGTTCATATTGATAGAATCCTTGCGTGCCATTGAACTTTGTAAACCTTGGATATATAAATCTTTAGCACCAATATTTTCCAAAGACTTCTTAATGCTTTCTGCTTGAGCGCCTGTAACAACAGACATGTCTTTTAATTGGCTCAATACAACATTGTTATTTTGTTTTAAGAATTCGATTTGCTTATTCAAATCATCAATCTTGCTTTGATTAGCTTTGTTTTCAGCAGCTAATCTGTCGCCATCATTTTTTTGTTTAGCAACAGCATCTTGTGCATCACGATATTTTCCTTGTAATTCAGCATAAGCACCATTCAATTGTGTGTACTTGTTTTCTGCTTCTTGTAATTTTTTAGGACTTACGCAAGAATAAGCACCTAAGCTAACTACTGCAAGCGCTAAAAAAATCTTAATTTTCATATTTCAACGGTTTTTTAATTGAATAAATAGTAGCCCAAAGCCGAAACAAAAATAAGGATTTTTCACCTTAACATTCTGTTTCATCAGATATTCCAAATTCGGGAATTTTGCCCTTATACAGCTTAAAAAAGTCTATAATTTTTCTCAAATCGGCCTTCATATCGCTTCCGGTGTCAAAAGGCTCGGCAAAAACCACTCTTCTATTCTCAAAATCCAAGGCAATCATTTCAATTGGCACCTGGGCATTTTTAGCAATATGATAGAATCCGGTTCTAAGCCTGCTTACCTTTTTTCTGGTACCCTCGGGAGACAGAGCAAGGTGAAAACGATCGTTTTGATTAAACATGTCCACCACTTGGTCCACTAAGTTATTGTTTTTGAATCTATCCACTGGACTCCCCCCCATACTTTTAAGTATCCAGCTAAAAGGCGGAATAAACAATTCTTTTTTGCCTAAGAATCTTACAAATTCTAGATGTAGTAAATTTCTAAAAGCCACTCCTACAAAGAAATCGTTTCTATGAGTATGAGGCGCCACAATCACTACACATTTTTTTAAATGATAAGGATATGTCCCTTCTACTTTCCAACCTAACACTTTAAAATACCACCACTTTAAAAGCTGATGCATGATTGTATCAATTTTGCATTTTTAATAGGATCTACCTTGCTTGCTTCAATGTAAATCATTTTTCTTTCCTTTTCATACCATTTGTCGTAGTAAGATAATAAAATATGAAATGCTGATTTAATATCTTTTTCTACAATAAAATTAATCGCCATTTTGGTTTCTAATCCGCCCAATCTTTTTTGTATTCTATAAGTAGCAGCCATTAAATCTTCTGCTTTATAACTACCATAACCCTGAACAATAAAGTCTAATCTTGATTCAAATGGAATTTTTATAAAATAGCAATCACTATTTCTTAATAGTTTAAAAAAAGGAGTAGGCAGCATCACTGTGCCAATTCTTTGGCTTTCGTCTTCAATTAATATTGTTTTATCCGCTTTTTCAAAAAGCGCGGTCGCCAATTTGTTTTCAAACATTTCTTGGCTGGGTTGTTTGTCTTGTCCAATCGCACCAAACGCAGAACCCTTATGTGAAGCCATGCCCTCTAAATCAATCACTGTCTGCTTTTGCTTTAATAACTCTTTTAATATTTCTGTTTTACCAGAGCCGGTATAACCTCCAATTACTTTTAAAGAATAATGTTTTTCGAATTGTTGTAAGACCCAATTTCTATATGCTTTATATCCACCAATTAATTGACAAACCTTAAACCCATATAAATCTAATAACCATGCAACAGCAGCACTTCGCATGCCACCTCTCCAACAATGAACATATATAGTAGTTTGTTCGGTTTTATTTTTTTTCTGAAAGTCGTCCACCCATTTTTCTACCGTCTCAACCATGGGCAACATTTTGTTGCCAAAAAAAGGAAGTCCAATTTTAATGGCTTGCTCTCTACTTTTTTGTTTATAAGTAGTACCTACAATAGCACGCTCTTCGTCGTTGAAAAGGGGTAATGAAAATGCATTAGTAATATGCGCATGTGCGAACTCGCTTGGACTTCTAACATCAATAACAATACCCGTATTGGCTATTGCAACAAATTCTTCTATCGTCAATTTCTGAATCGCCATACTTACAAAGTTAAGTCCTTGATCTTGTCTTTTAGAGTTTCTACAGAAAATGAATGAAAACTTGGTTGTTTAAATTCAATTGAAGTAGCTTTTTGGATAGCCTCTTCTACAATAAAATTTTCTTGACTAAAAGATATTGCCCATCCGTTGGTTTCCCACCACTTAGCAAGGTATTCCTGTTCTGTTTGACCAGGTGTTGGTATAATGATTAGTTTTTTTTGAAAAGGAATCAGTTCCATCAAACTAGTATAACCACCTCTAAAAATAATATACTCAGCAGATTCAATCAATGCAGCTAGTGAAGTCCCATCAACATGAGGATATAATTTTCCTTTGTTTGAAATGGCAGGTTCGTTGTTTCCTTTGGGTCTTCCTGCAACAATAGCAAAAGCTGCATCTCCCGCATTTCCCTGCATCCATAAAGTATTTTCAAAAAGGGTTCTCTGTGGTTCGGGTCCACTCACAATACCTAAGAATTGAATAGGCTCTAGTGCTTGTTGATGATTGTTTGGACTTAATCTAGAGAGTGCGCCTAAATACCAAGTAGGTATAGATGGTTTATTCAATGGATTACTTAAGACACCTGCATAGTTAAGCGAACCCTCTATATCAGGAATCCATAAACTATTAAATTTTTTTATATATCTATATTGTAACCACCTAACCAAAGTATCGGTAAAAGAAAATCCTGTCTGAATATTTAATTGATGTGTAATAAATATAGAAGGCAATTGTTTATGATAGAATCCAAAACGATTATCAGAAATAATCAAATCAAATTGAAATTGCTTTTGCATTTTACGCAACCAATTTCTTTCATAGTAAACACTAAAAATAATTTTAGGAACTTGAGTAATCATTTTTAATAAGAACCAGCGACCTTCTTTACTATATTGAATCCTATAGCCAGCTAAGGGTAAAAAAGTGGCACCAGGTAATGCTTCTCTTAAAATTACTTCATGATAACCCTCACTTGCAATAAAAACTTGGTAGTCCAACTGCATTAAAGCTTTGGCAAGCTGAATGCATCTAGTAGCATGACCTAATCCCCAGTCTAGTGGCGCAATACAAATTTTTTTTGCCTTCATAAAGCACTAATTTAGTTAATAATTGCGTGCATAAAACACTAAATTTGAACTAAACAAGAAAGATGCCAATAATCAATAAAGAAAAAGGAATTGCGCTGTATGCAGCATTGGTTGCATTTGGTACTTATGTATTTGTTTTTGGTTTTAGAAAATCTTTTACCGTATGCACTTTTGATGGAATGATGTTTGGTCCTATTGCCTATAAAACTGCATTAGTGATTAGTCAAATGCTGGGGTATTTATTGGCTAAGTTTTATGGAATAAAATTTATTTCAGGATTAGAAAAGAAACAACGTTATAAAATTATTTTTTTATTAACTGGTATTGCTTGGGCTGCATGGTTATTGTTTGCAGTGGTACCTGCTCCTTATAATGTGGTGTTTTTATTTGTGAATGGTTTTCCACTAGGCATGTTATGGGGTGTGGTATTTAGTTATGTTGAAGGAAGAAAGAGTACTGACTTTATAGGTGCTGCATTGGCAGTGAGTTTTATTTTTTCTTCAGGCTGGGTAAAATCTGTAGGTGGATGGTTGATTCAAAGTTTTGCTATCTCTGAATTCTGGGTACCCTTTGCAACAGGCTTGGTATTTGCCATTCCATTAATGATTTGTGTGTATGGATTAGAAAAAGTACCGCCTCCTAGTGCAGAAGATGAAGCGCTTAGAACACAACGTATTCCAATGACAGGGGCAGATAGAAAAAATTTATTGAAACAATATTTACCAGGTATTATTGCTTTTGTAGTGGTGT
>CAWULX010000094.1:0-5039 GCA_963923775.1 uncultured bacterium | reverse complement strand
GATAAAACAAAGTATTATTTTGGTGGTTCTTATTTCATGAATCAAGGTATTATCAAGAATACTGATTTCCAAAGATTTAGCTTTAGATCAAATATTGATCAAACTATTAACAAATGGTTAAGCATGAGCTTAGGTTTAAATTACACTAACTCAAGTGCTAATGAAAAGCCTGATGGACAATCTTTCTTCTCTCCTACCAACTCAGTTACTATCATTGGTAACTTCCATGATATTTGGACAAGAGATGCTAATGGTAATATCAAAGCTGTGGGTGAAAGAGGTAGAATTAACCCAGTTTCTGTTATTGAAGATATCAAGCAAAAACAATCAACTAGCCGTATTATTTCCAACTTTGGTGTAAAAATGAAACCTATTAAAAATCTAACTGTTGATTATTTAATGGGTATTGACAACTACTCTCAAAATGGTACCACTTATATTCCACCTTATGCATACAATGCAAACCCTGCATTCTATGGTGGCGGTTTAACATTGGATCCAACTCAAAATGGTTATGCAAGTGCTTCGACAAATAACTTCTTCCAAATTAACCACGATGTAAGTGCTAACTATAATGTAAATATTACCAACGATTTAGTATCTACTACACAAGTAGGATTTTCTCAACAATATGAGAAAAACAATTATGTATTGTTACAAGGAAGAGGTTTCGCTCCTTTTATTCAAACAGTAAACGGTGCTAGTACTGTTTTACCTGGCGTGGATGATAGAAGTGAAATTTCTGTAACAGGTACTTATGTTCAACAAAATTTCAAATACAGAAATAACTTCTTCTTGACTGGTGCAGTTAGAAGAGATGGTTCTAGTGTGTTTGGTAAAAACCAAAGAAACCAAACCTATTCTAAAGCTAGTGCCAGCTATGTAATTTCTAGTACTGAATTCTTTAATAGCTTAGGTATTAAAAAGTTTGTTGACTTATTAAAAGTTCGTGTAGCATATGGTGAAAGCGGGAACTTAACTGGCATTGGTGCTTACTCTAGATTCAATTCATATTCTTCTAACTCTTTCTTGAGCAGAAGTGCATTGAACTCTAGTTCAGTATTAGCTAATGAGAATGTAAAACCAGAAAGACAAGCTGAAACAGAATATGGTATGGACTTAGGCATGTTTAATAATAGAGTGAATGTTACTTTAAACGTTTATAACAAAAAAGTAACTGACTTATTAATTAACAGACAATTAGCGCCTACTAATGGCTTTAGTAGTTTATTAGACAACTTTGGTTCATTAGAGAACAAAGGTTATGAAGTAATGTTAAGTTTAGTTCCTGTTCAAACTAAGAATTTGAGATGGGAAATGACAACAATCTATAACCATAATGAAAACAAAGCATTGAAGATTGGCCAAGCATTGACTTTATTAAGTACCAATGCAGGTGCTCCAGTAGCTATTATTGAAGGACAACCAATTGGTGTTTTCTATGGTACTTATTTTGCTAGAAATGCCGATGGAAGCTTATTAACAAATGCTGCAGGTATTCCACAAACTGCAAAAGGTACACAAGGTTCTGTAACAGCACCTACTGAAACAAAAGATGCAGCAGGTTTACCAACTGGAACAGTATTAAGAAAAGTCATTGGTAATCCAAATCCTAAATACACAGCAAGCTGGGTAAATGAAGTTTCATATAAAAAATGGTCATTTAGAGCACAAATTGATATGGTTCATGGAGTGGATGTATTTAATGCAGACTTCAGAACACGTCAAGGTGTTGGTAATGGTAAAGTTGCTCAACAAGAACAACAAGGTTTCCTTCCTAGAGGATATATTAGCGGTGTATACGCCATTGAAGAATGGAGAGTGGACAAAGGCGACTATGTTAAATTACGTGAATTATCACTTAGCTATAACTTAGGCAAAGTTGCATTCGCCAATAATTTAAGTATCAACTTTAGCGGAAGAAATCTTATTTCATGGGATAAGTACAACGGATATGATCCAGAAGTTAACTCTGGTGGACAAAGCACTATTTTAAGAGGAATCGATTTTGGTGCAACTCCTATCCCACGTACATTCAGTTTTGGTATAAAAGCTGATTTCTAATCCATCATTAAAAAATTAATTGACTATGAAAAAGATTCAATATATCATTCAAAGCGCTTTCTTGCTGGGGGTAGTAAGCTTGACCAGCTGTAAGAAAGAATTCGTCAACCCCAATGCCCCAACTACAGATCAAGTATTTAGTTCTGCAAGAGGCTTAGTGGGAGTAAACATAGGCAACCAAAGAACATTTGCTTTGGGAGGCGCTAGTGTTGTTTATGGTGTTGTAACTGCGAATGCTTTTACAACCAATGAAGTAATACTTATGAACTCTGGTAACACTGCAGAGTTTCAGTTTAGTAAAGGTGGTTCTAGTGTGGATGCAACCAATACTGTTTTGGGCAATATTTGGACTAACTCCAATAAAGTTATCTATGATGCCAATTCTGTAATCACTGCAGCTGAAGCATTAAACGATAAAGCCTATGCGAGTGGTTTAATTGCACATGCTTCTATTTTAAAAGCAATGGCTATTGGAAGTATGAGCATGTTGTGGGAAAAAGTTCCAGGAACAGTTGGTGCTAATGCAACTTTTATTGATAGAGCAGATGGTTTTGCAAAAGCAATTGCTACTATTGACTATGCATTAGGTAAAATCAGTGCTAATGCCATAAGTGCAAGCTATGTATCTGATGCTGTTGCAGGTATCGATTATGTGAACACTTTGTATGCATTAAAAGCTAGATACTTATTGTTCTCTGGTAAAAATGCGGATGCTTTAACTGCTGCTAATTTAGTAGACCTTACTAAAAAATCTACTTTCAATTACGACGCGGTAAGTACTAACCCCATTTTCACAGTAGCAACTGCAACCAATAACGTATACCAACCTATTGATTCTACTTTAGGTTTGCCTGCTTCGTTGGCTCCAACAGCTGGAGATGGTCGTATAGCTTTTTATACTTCTATCAATGCAACTGTAGCGCCAAGATTTAGAATCAATGGCTTCTATAATGCTACAACAGCTGCTATTCCTTTGTATTTACCAAGTGAGATTACTTTAATCAAAGCGGAAGCCAATGCAAGAACAGGAAATTTAACTGCTGCATTAACTGAGTTAAACAAAGTAATTACCAAAACTGCTGCTGCTGATCCATTCAAAGTGGGTGCAAATTTAACTGCATCAACTGCTACTACTGCAGATGCTATTTTAACTGAGATATATAAAAATAGATGTATTGAATTGTTTATGTCAGGTTTAAAACTAGAAGACATGCGTAGATTTGGAAGAGCTACAACAGAAAGAAAGCGTAATTTCTTCCCTTATCCATTTAAGGAAAGAGATGGCAATCCAAATACACCTGCAGATCCAAGCTTCTAATTAAATAAACCATTGAGTATTATGAGTAACACTTTTAAAAGAACTACCGAAGAATCCTCTTTATACAATAATATTGAGTATTTCTCTACTGAAGAGATATTGACCAATATTAATAAAGAAGATCAAAAAGTAGCTTACGAGGTGGAGAAAGTGATTCCCAATATTCATTTATTAGTAGATGCAGTAACCGAGAAACTACAAAATGGTGGACGCTTATTTTATATTGGTGCAGGAACAAGCGGAAGATTAGGATTAGTAGACGCAAGTGAATGCCCTCCTACATTTGGCGTTCCAAACGATTTAGTGATTGGTATCATTGCGGGTGGTCATCAAGCCATGTTTCAAGCAGTAGAAAATGCTGAAGACGACCTAGAGCAAGCTTGGCTAGATTTACAAGTTTATAAAATTTCTAATCAAGACGTAGTGGTGGGTATCGCAGCAAGCGGTACCACTCCCTACGTGATTGGAGGATTAAGAAAATGTAGAGCTGCTGGAATTGCAACAGGTAGTATTAGCTGCAATAAGAACAGCCCTGTTTCTAACGAAGCTGATTTCCCAATTGAAGTAGTAGTAGGTCCAGAATTCATAACAGGCAGCACCAGAATGAAAAGTGGTACAGCACAAAAAATGGTTTTGAATATGCTTTCTACTTCTGTGATGATTAAGCTAGGAAGAATCAAGGGTAATAAAATGGTGAACATGCAACTCACTAATCAAAAACTCTTTGAAAGAGGGGTTAAAATGATTATGGATGAACTTCACACCAGTGATGAACAAAAAGCTGCTAACTTATTGACAAAATACGGAAGCGTAAAAAAATCGATAGAGATGGCAGAGAAAGAATAACACAAAGAAGGGTCTCCCAAAGGGGACCCTTCTTTATTAATAGCTTATTTAGGAAAACTTATCTTACCCATGGTTACAGGTATTTTAGTAGCATTACCCCCAGCATACATAGGAACTCCCGCTACCGCTTCATTAGCTAATACAGCAAATAAAATAGCTTCTTTGGCATCTGGATGTATTCCAATGGATTGAGAACTTTTGATAGTAATATGAGGTAATAAAGCCTGAATATGCTCTATCACAAGTATATTATGCATGCCTCCACCACTTGTATACAATGTATAGTTATCTGAAGAAGGAACATGCTTATGTATAGCATCTACTATGGTTTCTGCTGTTAATCTATTTAATGTTGCCATGATATCTTCTTTGGCAATATGTGTTGTTGCGGACGCTAATTGTGCGTTTTCAATGAATGCTACATTGAATAATTCTGGTCCAATGGTTTTGGGTAAAGGCACATTAAAAAATGAATTGTCCTTCATCGCTTTTAATAATGCTTGATTAATGGTTCCTTTTTTTGCCACCATTCCATCTTTATCATATGCTGCATTATAATGCGCTCTCATAAATGCATCCATCATGGTATTGCCAGGCCCTGTATCAGAAGAAAATACCTGATCTAAACTGCCATTAGCAGGCAGATAAGTATAGTTGGCAATGCCACCAATATTTAACAATAATCTATTTTCAAGCGAATCTGTACACAATAAATAATCACCATATACAGCTAAGGGTGCTCCTTCTCCTCCTGCTGCAATATGTTTTTGTCTAAAATCGCTGATAGTAATAATACCTGTATGCACCGCTA
>CAWULX010000093.1:0-5044 GCA_963923775.1 uncultured bacterium | reverse complement strand
GCTTATCAAGCTGCCGAGCAAGCATATCATTTAGCTTCTGGTGAATTCAATGAAATGAATTTACAATTAACTAAACAACAAAGTAAAATTGAGGCTTTACAACAAGAAGTTGTATTTAAAGAAAATCAATTAGCAGATTTACATTCTCAAATTCAATCTAATACCACTCAATTAACGGAAGCTTCTACGGCTATTGTGGAAAGTAAAGAACAATTAGAAGCTGTTGAAGCTGCATTGGTTGAACTATTAAGAAACAAAGATGCAGAAGAGCAAAAGTTAAACGAAGCTGATCAGGCATACTATACACTTAGAACGCAATTACAAGAAAAAGAAAGCGCTTTAAGATTACAAGTGAAGTCTAAAGAGTTAATGGATCAATTGATTAATGAAATTAAGGATAAATTAAACAACTTGAAATTGTCTCTAGCAGGTATGAAAGAGCGTTTAAGTGTTGAATTTAAAGTAGAATTAGAAGAGGTCTTAGATAAGGGAAGACAAACAGAGGAAAGTTTGGAGGAATTACAAGCTAGCGTTGAGCGAATGAAGAAACGTTTAGAGAATATGGGTGAAGTGAATCCAACAGCTATCGAAGCCTATACAGAGATGAAGAAGCGTTATGACTTTATATTGGAACAAAAGAATGATTTAGTAGATGCTAAGGAAAGTTTAATGTTAACCATTCAAGAAGTAGAAGCAACTGCTAACCAAGCATTCTTAGAAACTTACAATACTGCAAGAGAAAATTTCCAAAAAGTATTCAAGGCATTATTTACCGAAGAAGATTCTTGTGACTTAATATTGGTTGATCCTGATAATTTAGCAGAAACAGCTGTAGAGATTGTAGCGAAGCCTAAGGGTAAGCGTCCTTCATCAATTACTCAATTGAGTGGTGGAGAAAGAACATTAACTGCAACTGCTATGTTGTTTGCGATATACTTAATTAAGCCAGCACCATTCTGTATTTTGGATGAGGTGGACGCTCCATTGGATGATGCCAATGTAGGCAAGTTTACACAGATGATCCAAAAGTTCTCTGACAACTCTCAGTTTATTATTGTAACCCACAATAAGCAAACCATGAGTGCGGTGGATGTGATTTATGGTGTGACTATGCAAGAGCCGGGTGTTAGTAAGCTGGTTCCTGTAGATTTTAGAAGTTTAAGTAATTAACACAATAGGAGTCCCCTCCGGGAGACTCTTCTTTAAATTCCCAAATGAGTCTCCCAAAGGGGACTCATTTTATATATGATCAAGTCTGCCATTATATTATTTTTAAGCCTTTTCTTTGTCTACTTACCTTTTAGTAGAACTCCTGATTATTTTGATAGTGAAATCACTCCAGCATTAATAGAGCAAAGAGGGGATATGGTGGTTGCAAGTTTTACAGAAGAAGGTAAAAAGTATTTTTTGAAATTGCCTACTAAAGCGTTTATGTCTAAAATAGGTCAGCGAGTAGAAATAAGGTATGAGTTAAACCAGCCTGAACATGCAAAAGTTAATCAAGCATGGGGTTATTGGTGGGTTCCTACAGAATTAGCATTTGCTTTGGGTATATTTGTTGTACTAATGGGTGTGGCTTACGCAACTACCCACCGCCCAGATCCTGAATCTCTAAAAGAACAGCTAGGTTATAAGAAGGAAAACAATACCAAGTATATGTAATAAAATTAGAAAAAATACCTATTACTCGTCTCTCGGCTCGCAAGCTCGAACGTTCGCTCGTAATAGTATTTCTTTCTAATTCTTTTTATTTTTAAGATGTAGAATGTTGTGATATATTATTTAGCTAAGTACCTTTTAATATCCTTATCTATATCGCGATTCTTAATCGTTTCGCGTTTATCGAATTCTTTTTTGCCTCGGCCTACGCCAATTTCTAATTTGGCTAAATGCTTTTCGTTGAAGAAAATTCTTAATGGAACAATGGTGAATCCTTTTTCTTTCACTTTTGCTTCTAGCTTTTTCAATTCTCTTTTTTGTAAAAGTAATTTTCTATCATGTACTTCTATATGATTATTGGCAGAACCATGTGAGTAGGCATTAATGTATAAGCTTCTAACCCAAAGCTCACCTCTATCAAAAAAACAGAAGGAATCGTTAAAGCTCACTTTGCCTTCTCTAATTGATTTTACTTCCGTTCCAAGCAATACCATGCCAGCCACGAACTTATCTTCGATGGCATAGTTAAAATAGGCTTGCCTATTGTTTAACTCTTTGGCTTTAACTGCTTTTGATTTAGACATAAAAAATATCCCGATTCCAATAAAGGACCGGGATACAAAGTTACTATTTAAAATTGATTTAGTTCTGTGGTTTAGTTTCTAAACAAGAAACACACTTCTGACAATTTATTTTTTAATTCCTTTCTATCAACAATGAAATCTAGGAATCCATGTTCTAATAAGAATTCAGAGCGTTGGAAGCCAGGAGGTAAGTCTTTCTTGATGGTTTCTTTAATTACCCTTGGGCCTGCAAAACCAATTAATGCACCTGGCTCTGCAATATTGATATCGCCTAACATACCAAAGCTAGCAGAGATACCACCAAAAGTAGGGTCGGTTAACATAGAGATGAAAGGCAATTTGGCATCACTTAATTGAGAAAGTTTACCACTTGTTTTAGCCAATTGCATTAAGCTAAATGCACTCTCCATCATTCTTGCTCCACCACTTTTACTAATAACTAAGTAGGGAAGTTTATGTTGAATACAGTAATCTACAGCTCTTGAAAATTTTTCTCCCATTACACTTCCCAATGATCCACCGATGAATTCAAAATCCATACATGCCACTACAATTCCTTCGCCATTTACTTTTCCAGTAGCAACACGCATTGAATCTTTCAAATCAGTCTTGGAATGAATCTCGTCTAATCTCTTTTGATAATTTTTAAGATCAGTAAAGTTTAATGCGTCTTTACTTTTTATATTATCAAACAATACTTCAAATTGTTGATCATCAAACAGTATATCAAAGTATTCATCACTTCCAATTCTATGATGAAAATTACAACTTGAACAAATGTATAATTGTTCTTTTAATTCAGCACTTGTGCAAATATGATTACAAGAAGGACATTTACTCCAAAGGCCTTCTGGAGTTTCTTTTTTATCAGCAGTAGAAGTATTAATACCTTTTCTAATACGCTTAAACCATCTAGATTTATCAGCTGCATCAGATTGATTGGCTTCTTCTCCTGTCAAGTTTATTTCAATATCTTCTTCTCTATTCTTCATAGTTAAGCATTTCTGTTAATACAGTTTAAGTCTTCAAAAGATTGTTCTAATCTCTTGATAAAAGACTCTTCACCTTTTCTTAACCAAACTCTTGGATCATAGTATTTTTTGTTTGGCTTATCAGCTCCTTCGGGATTACCCAATTGACTTTGTAAGTATGCTTCATTCTTTTTGTAGTATCCTAAGATACCTTCCCAGAATGCCCATTGTAAATCGGTATCCAAATTCATTTTGATGGCGCCATACCCAATTGCTTCTCTAATTTGATTTTGAGGAGAACCAGAACCGCCATGGAATACAAAGTATACTGGCTTTGGTGCAGTTCCTAATGTCTTCTCAATATGTAATTGGCTATTATGTAGAATTTCAGGTTTTAATTCAACATTACCTGGGCTATATACACCGTGCACATTACCAAATGCAGCAGCAACTGTAAATAAGTTGCCTACTTTGCCTAATTCAGTATAGGCGTATGCTACGTGTTCTGGTTGTGTATATAATTTATCGTTTTCTACACCACTATTGTCAACACCATCTTCTTCACCACCGGTTACACCTAATTCAATTTCAATACCCATACCTAATGGTGCCATTCTCTTAAAGAATTCAACAGAAGTTTGGATATTCTCTTCAATGGGTTCTTCAGATAAGTCTAACATATGAGAAGAGAACAAAGGTTGTCCATGTAACTTATGGTATTTTTCACTTTCATCAATTAAAGCACTAATCCATGGTAACCATTTTTTTGCAGCATGGTCTGTATGTAATACAACAGGTACATCATAATATTTTGCTACTTGGTGAACATGTAACGCTCCAGCAATAGCGCCTTGAATATTTGCTTGTAAATTATCGTTAGGCATTCCTTTACCAGCTATGAACTGAGCACCGCCGTTAGAGAATTGAATAATAATAGGAGATTTTACTTTTGCAGCTGTTTCGATAGCCGCATTTATTGTATCTGTTCCAGTAGTATTTACTGCTGGAATGGCAAAGTTATTTGCCTTAGCATCATTGTATAATGCTTCTAATTCTTTACCAAATAAAACACCAGATCTGTACTTGCTCATAGTTTATAAATTGAGTAACAAATATAGTATTTCTGCCCCAAACATATGTTAGCCTTTGGATAAGAAAAATCCCCAAAAATCAAGGAGATTTAAAGGTTCTCGAAGTTAGTCGTAATAATTTCGCAGAATTTAGTTTCAATCATCTTTTGGGCAAGAGCAATCATATTGCTGAATGCTTTTGCATTACTAATACCATGCCCAATAATCACTGGTTTATTCACGCCTAAAACAGGAGTGCCACCATAGTTTTCAAAATGAAATCTTCCAAAGAAAGAATCATTTGCTAATCCTTGATGTGCTGCTGCTTCATACATAGCTTCAGCCGTTTTTAAAATAATATTACCAGTAAAACCATCACAAACAATCACATCAGCTTTATCATTGAATGCATCTCTGCCTTCCACGTTACCAATAAATTGAATAGCTGTATTTTCTTTTAATAAAGGATAGGTTGCTTGCGCTAATAAATTTCCTTTTCCTTCTTCTTCTCCTACATTTAATAAACCAACAGTAGGATTTTCAATATTTAAAATATGCTTTGCGTATAAATTTCCAAGTATGCCAAATTGATTTAATTGTTCTGGCTTACAATCTGCATTTAAACCTACATCCACTAACAAACCAGTCTTGCCACTTAATTTAGGCAGTAGGGTAGCAATGGTGGGTCTTAATACACCTTTGATAGGTTTGATACTAAACATAGCGCCCACTAACATGGCACCAGTATTTCCAGCACTTA
>CAWULX010000092.1:0-5067 GCA_963923775.1 uncultured bacterium | reverse complement strand
CAGTTTGGTTTGATACTTTTTAAAAAAGCACTAAACAAACTGGCATAGAAACTTTAATTTGATTGCCCGAATCTTTTAAATCTCCAGTGGTAGGATCAATTTTAAACACCACAATATTATCTGTATCCTGATTGGCTACCAGTAACCATTTTCCATCATTGCTAATGGTAAAATTTCTTGGCTTGGATCCTTTAGTTGAAAAATAATGTATGCTCTTGTTATTTAATAAGCCATTCTCTAATACTTCCAATTTGGTAATATTATTTTCTGATCCTCGATTTGAAACATACAAATATTTTCCATCAGGTGAAAGATGTATATCGGCACTCCCTGGTTGTCCTTTGAAATCATCAGGATGTGTTGCAATAGTTTGCAATGGTTTTACTTTCCCTTTTTCATATTGAAACACTGTCACTGTTCCTGTTAATTCTTCAACAGCATAAACTAGTTTGCCATTTTTTGAAAAGCTAATATGTCTTGGTCCTGCGCCAGGTGTTGAATTCAATACAATTGCCTTGTCTGCTTGTAATACTGGGTTCGCTACTGCTTTATATGGATATGCTGTAATTTGATCCATTCCTAAATCGGGTGTAAATAAATAGTCCCCCTTTGGATTAAAAAAGGTGCCATGTACGTGCGCTTTCTCTTGTCTTTCTTTATTTAAACCAGATCCCTCATGTTGTATTAATTGCCTAACTGTAGACAATCTGCCATCAGCAAAACGATAAAATTGTGCAATATTTCCGCCGGTATAATTAGCCACAAATACATTTTTCTGATCGGGGCTAATGGTTATATAACATGGATGAGCGCCTTTACTAGGAATTTGTTGCAATAGTTTTAAAGTATTGTTTTTAAAGCTAAAGCTAGTCACTTCTCCTTCTATATCTTCATTGACTGCATATACATTTTGTTTGTCTTTAGTAATTGCTAAGAAAGATGGATTAGAAATATTATTAGTATGACTTAATTCAATGGCTTTACCAGTAGCAGTATCAAAATGATAGACATAAACACCTTTACTTCCTTTTTGTGTATATGTACCAATTAATAAATTAGCGTCTTGAGAATAACAATTTAATGCCAATAAAATGGAGCAACAAAAATATATATTTATTAAAAATAGTTTCATCTTTTGATTATTGGTAAACTCTAACATAATCTACTTCCATTCTTACAGGGAATATAGTATCGTCAATTGTGTTACCAGCTAAATTACCTCCTATAGCAAGGTTTAATAATAAAAATTGAGGATCTACAAATGGATAATAGTCTGTTCCTCTGCCATCATTATTAGCAGTGTAATACAAAACGTCATCTACATAAAACTTCAGACTCTCTTTAGACCAATCTAATTTGAATACATGAAAGTCATTGGTAATGCCATTAATATAGGTGCTATATGTTTGTTGTGTTCCTAAAGTCCAGTTTAATTTTTTTGAATGTGCAGACCAAAACATTTTGTCTAAATCTTTTCCCACGTGTTCCATGATATCAATTTCACCACATGCGGGCCAGCCTACTGTTTTAATATTGTCACCTAGCATCCAAATTGCGGGCCAGGTACCCACACCTTTTGGAATTTTTGCTCTTACTTCTATTCTCCCATAAGTCCAAGTAGCTTTTCCTTGTGTTAATAATCTTGCAGAGGTATAAAATTTCCCGCCCTTATTTTCTTTTCTAGCTTCAATGACTAATTTGCCATTCTCAATTCTGGCATTGGTTAAATCACTTGTATAGTATTCTGCTTCGTTGTTTCCCCATCCATTGGATCCTGTACCAATATCATATGCCCATTTTGATGCATCTGGTGCCCCATCAGTGCTAAACTCATCTGACCATACTAATTTTTTTGTGGTATCGGTAGGAGTTGTTGGAGTTGTGGGGGTGGTGGGTGTAGTTGGGGTGGTAGGCGTAGTGACTACTGGTGGGGTTGGAATGGGGGCTTCTTTTTGTGAGCAAAAGCTTAATGACAATATTCCAATAGCTAATGAAAATGGCAGCAATCTCATATAAGTGGTTGATTTAAATGGTTGTTTTTGTATTTACGATGGACAATTTAGGCAAAAACCTTGTTTTTTGTTGCTTATTTTACAAAAGGAGTGTAAATTTGCGCCATGAATTTAAACAAACATATCCATCATCATTTGCTATCCAAGGGGTAAGCTGGGGTGTAGGTATGTATATACTATATTTAACCAAAGGGCTTACTGACAAGTAAGCCCTTTTAATTTTATAAAAAAATGAAACTAAAATTAGCTATTCAAAAATCTGGAAGATTGCATGACGACTCAATTAGACTTCTTAAAGAGTGCGGCATTGATATAGGCGCTGGTGTAAATAAGTTAAAAGCAGAAGCCACCAATTTTCCTATTGAATTATTCTTTTTAAGGGATGATGATATTCCTCAATACGTAGAAGATGGTGTTGCGGACATTGGTTTTGTAGGAGAGAATGTAGTGTTTGAGAAAAACAAAAAAGTGGATGTAGCTTATGCATTAGGTTTTGGTAAATGTAGATTGAGTTTTGCTGTAAGAAAGGAAGAGCAATATACTGGACCAAAATTTTTGGAAGGGAAGAAAATTGCTACTAGTTATCCAGTGATTGTGCAAGAATATTTAGATAAAAATAATGTAAGGGCAGAAATTCATGAAATTAGTGGAAGTGTGGAGATTGCTCCTGGAATTGGACTAGCAGATGTAGTATGCGATTTGGTGAGTAGTGGTTCTACCTTATTTATGAATGGTTTAAAAGAAACGGAAACTATTTTACAATCTCAGGCTGTTTTAATCAAAAGAAAAGATTTAAATGCGGGCGCTAATTTGATTTTAGAAAGTCTATTATTTAGAATTGAATCTGTTAAGAAGGCAAAGAAAAATAAGTATGTATTATTGAATGCACCTAATGATCAATTGTCAAAAATTATATCATTATTACCTGGAATGAAAAGCCCAACCGTTTTGCCTTTGGCCTCTCCAGGGTGGAGTAGCGTGCACAGTGTAATTGCCGAAAGTGATTTTTGGGAAATTATAGAGCAATTGAAAGCAGCTGGTGCAGAAGGAATTTTGGTAATACCTATTGAAAAAATGATTTTATAAAATGAGAGTTATAGTAAATCCAATTAAAAAAGATTGGCCAAAATTATTACAAAGACCTTCAATTGATGCAAGCAATTTATTGCCCAAGGTGCAGGAAGTACTTGATGCAGTAAGACAAGGCGGAGATGATGCTATCAAATCTTATACACTTTCTTTTGATCAAGTGAATTTAACTTCTTTACAATGTAATGATGAG
Organism: uncultured bacterium; assembly: GCA_963923775.1. Lineage (GTDB taxonomy): Bacteria > Bacteroidota > Bacteroidia > Chitinophagales > Chitinophagaceae > Sediminibacterium. Next base: position 1,773 of record CAWULX010000092.1, on the reverse strand, counting down.
CAAATAAATCATTTAGCATCTACATTAAATAGTAGTGTTAAAAAAGCGATTGATGTTGCCTATGGTAATATTGAGAAATTCCATCAAGCACAGTTTCAAAAAGTTGAGAAGATAGAGACCATGCCCGGTGTTTGGTGTTGGAGAAAATCGGTAGGTATTGACAAGGTAGGTATATATATCCCAGGAGGAACTGCCCCATTATTTTCAACTGTATTAATGTTAGGTATTCCTGCAAAATTGGCTGGTTGTAGAGAAATTGTTTTATGTACACCGCCTAATAAAGATGGAGGTATTCATCCAGCTATTGCCTACGCTGCTCAATTAATTGGTATTAAAAATTTATATAGTATTGGTGGTGTTCAGGCAATAGCTGCAATGGCTTTTGGAACTGAAACAGTTCCAAAAGTGTATAAAATTTTTGGACCAGGAAATCAATATGTCACTGCAGCAAAACAATTGGTTCAACAATATGGAACGGCTATTGATATGCCTGCTGGACCAAGCGAGGTTTGTGTGTGGGCAGATGATACTGCTCATCCGGGGTTTGTTGCTGCAGATTTATTATCACAAGCAGAACATGGTGCAGATAGTCAGGTTTTATTAATTGCCAGTAATGCTAGTATTGTAGAAAAAGTGGAAAAAGAAATAGAAGAGCAATTAAACATATTGCCTAGAAAAGATATTGCTGAGAAGGCTTTGTCTAATTCAAAAGCAATTGTATTAAACGATTCAGTTTTGGCCTTAGAACTAATCAATGAGTATGCCCCTGAACATTTAATTTTATCCATTGAAAATGCTGAGCAAATGGCAGAGAAAGTGTGGAATGCTGGTTCGGTATTTATTGGTAATTATTCACCTGAATCGGTGGGTGATTATGCTAGCGGTACCAATCATACTTTGCCAACTAATGGTTTTGCAAAAGCGTATAGTGGAGTGAGTATAGATAGTTTTGTGAAAAAAATCACTTTTCAGCAATTGACTGAAAGAGGTTTAACCAATATTGCGCAAACAGTAGTGGAAATGGCTAAAGCAGAAAGTTTAGAAGCACATGCGAATGCAGTTCAAATAAGAGTTAATTCTATCAATAAAAATAAATAAACATTGATATGTCATTTGATATTTTAAAAGTAGTTAGACCCAATATTGCAAAATTGAAACCTTATTCATCTGCCAAAGATGAATATAGTGGGGATGCGAATGTTTTATTAGATGCGAACGAAAATGCATTTGGTTCTCCTTTGACTAAATGGTATAATCGATATCCTGATCCATACCAAAAAAAAGTCAAAGAGAAAGTTGCTTTTATCAAACAATTGCCTACTAGTAAAGTTTTCTTGGGCAATGGAAGTGATGAGATTATAGCTTTGTTGTATACCGCTTTTTGTGAACCAGGGAAAGATAATATTATCATTTGTCCTCCTACCTATCCAATGTATGAAGTAAATGCCAATATCAATAATATTGAAATCAAGTCAGCACCATTGTTACCCGATTTTCAATTAAACATTGCACATATTGAACAATTGGTGGATGCTAATACTAAAATAATTTGGATTTGCTCTCCCAATAATCCTACCGGTAATTCCTTAGACAGAATTGATATTGAAACTATATTAAATCATTTTGATGGATTAGTGGTAGTGGATGAAGCTTACATTAACTTCTCTATGCAAAAATCATTTTGTCAATCATTAATTGATTACCCTAATTTAGTTGTTTTACAAACTTTGAGTAAGGCATGGGGCTTGGCTGGTTTAAGATTAGGTATGGCAT
>CAWULX010000091.1:0-5074 GCA_963923775.1 uncultured bacterium | reverse complement strand
AGCTAATGCATCTAAATCAGCAGCTTTTGCTTGAGATACAGTAGTACCATTTGGTGTGTTATTTGCATCTGCAGCAACCCAAGATGTACCTGGAACTGTATTGCTTTCTTGTTCACCGTTAACGAAGAAGAATAGTTTATTTTTAACAATCGCACCACCTGCAGTGAAACCTTTTAAATCATATTCAAAAGGAGCTTTTGCAAAGTGAGTAGAACCGATATCATAACCTTGCCAATCTTTGTTTTTGAAGTATTGGTATACAGAACCGAAAGTTTGGTTCTTACCAGATCTTGTAACAGAGTTGATACCTGCACCATTAAATCCACCATACTTTACGTCAAAAGGTGAAGTATTTACTTGGATTTGCTCAATCGCATCTAAAGAGATGGCTTGTGCACCTGCTTGACCACCAATATCAGAAGCTAGACCAAAAGAGTTATTAAAGTTAGCACCATCAATTGTGATATTGTTTAATTGAGAACTGATACCTTGGAATGAAGTACCGTTAGCTGATGGAACTAATTTAGTTACATCTTTCCAGCTTCTTGTTGTAGTTGGAGTACCTTCAATTAATCTTCTATTGATTGTTTCTTGACCACCTGTTCTGTTCGCACTGAAAACTTTGTCAGAACCTGATCTAACTACTACTTCTTTCAAAGTATTAGAAGTTTCAACTAAAGTAAAGTTTTGTCTGTGAGCTTGACCTAAAGTCAAAGTGATATCAGATGCAGTTTCAGTTTTGAAACCTACAAAAGATGCACTGATTGAATAAGGACCGCCAATTTTTAAGTTAGCTAGGTTGTAACGTCCATCCTGACGAGTAGAAGTAGTGTACTTCGTACCAGTTGGTTCATGAATAGCTACAACAGTAGCACCCGCAATGGCTGTCTTACCGCTCAAAACTGTACCCTGAATCTCAGAAGTAGTTTCTTGAGCTTTTGCTCCGAAAGTGATTGATGTAACCATCAAAAACGAAAGGAGAAATTTCCCGATTGTTTTCATACCTGATTGTTGTTTGTTTTAGTGATGCAAAGAAACTAAATAATCTATTACAACGTTTTATGTTTTTATTAACAAATAGTAGCAAAATGCAATTTTCAATAAGTTATATATATTTAAAATTTATAATGTTATTATATCTTCAAAAACTGTTAATAACAGTTGGTAGTTTAGAGCAAAAAGAGCCCCCATCAGGAGACTCTTTTTGGGTGTTGGAGACTCTTTTGGAACTACTTTATCTGTGGTAGGAATTTTCTGTTTCGTTTTCTCTCTCCCTGTCGTAAGCTTTAATGATGGCTTTAACCAATTTATGTCTCACCACATCTTCTTCATCTAATTCGATATGAGCGATGCCATCAATATCTCTTAAAATGCGAGAAGCTTTTTCTAAACCACTTCTTTGATTTCTTGGTAAATCTACTTGAGTAGGGTCACCTGTGATGATAGCTTTTGCATTGGCTCCAATACGTGTTAAAAACATTTTGATTTGTAAATCGTTGGCATTTTGTGATTCATCTAAAATAATAAACGCATTGTCTAAGGTTCTACCTCTCATGTAAGCAAGTGGTGCGATTTCTATAGTGCGTGTAGACATATAATACCCTAATTTGTCTGCAGGTATCATATCATCTAATGCATCATATAATGGTCTTAAATAAGGATCAATTTTTTCTTTTAAATCACCAGGCAAGAATCCTAAACTTTCACCTGCTTCTACTGCAGGTCTTGTTAAAATAATTTTTTTAACTAATTTATTTTTTAATGCTCTCACTGCTAATGCAACCGCAGTATAGGTTTTACCAGTACCAGCTGGTCCAATGGCAAATACAATATCATTTTTGTCTGCTGCAGTTACCATCTTTTTTTGATTGGCTGTTCTAGCTCTAACAGTTTTTCCATTAGGTCCAAATACCAATACTTCGTTGGGGTTTTTATCTACAAAATTATCGATCACTTCTGCATCATCACCGCCTAAAATTTGTTCAAAATAATTTTCACTCAAATGGCCGTTGCGTTCCATGTATTGAATGATTAAATCAATTTTTTCTTTTGCTGCTTCAATTTGTTCTGGGGCACCACTAAGTTTTATTTGAGTACCTCTGGATAAAATTTTTAATAAGGGAAATTTCTTTTTTAAGATATCGAATTTGTTATTGTTAACGCCAAAGAATTCAATGGGATTAACTGTCTCTAGATTGATGATAGTGTCAGTCAAGGGATTTAATTTAAAGGGTTAGTGTGGTATTAAATCTACCTACACAATTTAAAATAGGGAAATCAAAAATGCAAGTATTAAATACGCACATTTGTGGATTACTAAAATGATAATATTAAGATCATTGTAGTATTTTATATAAAGAGAAAAACGTTTTGACTAATTAATAGCCCTCAAAGTGGCAATCATTTGTTTTGGGTCTGAAGCCTTGAAAACAGTAGTGCCTGCAACTAATACATCTGCACCTGCTGCCACTAATTTGGCAGCATTATTTTCTGTAACACCTCCATCAATTTCAATTAAGGTAGTAGCACCAGCTGTTGCGATGATTTTCTTTAAAGCTTTTACTTTTTCGTAAGTGTGCTCTATGAATTTCTGACCACCAAATCCAGGGTTCACGCTCATTACACAAACTAAATCTATGTCTTTAATGATGTCTTTTAATACATCAACTGAAGTGTGGGGATTGATAGCCACACCAGCTTTCATACCATTTGATTTGATTTGTTGTATTGTGCTATGTAAATGAGGACATGCTTCGTAATGTACTGTTAATATATCAGCACCTGCTTTTTTGAAATCTGATATATATTTTTCTGGTGATACAATCATTAAATGTACATCCAATACTTTTGAAGTAGTACTTTTGATTTGTTCAATTACAGGTAATCCGTAACTAATATTTGGAACAAAACTACCATCCATAATATCTAAGTGAAAGTATTCTGCCTCAGATTCGTTTAACATTTTACATGCTTCGCCTAATTGTAAAAAATTGGCTGCTAATAAAGATGGTGCAATGATTGGCATGGGTTTTATTTCTTGCAAAATTAAGTACTTTTGCAGTCAATTAAAAAAGTATATGAATAAGTCAACCTTCTTTTTCGCATCATTATTTTGCTTTGTATCTGCATTTGGTCAACAAGACTCTGTTTTATTTGCAGGAGAGCATCATTTTAAAAATGTAATTCAGTTAACCAATGGGGGAGATAATGCAGAAGCATATTGGAGTTATGACAGCAAGCGAATTACTTTTCAAAGAACCAATCCAAAGGAAGGAATTAATTGCGACCAGATTTTTATGGGTTTAGTACCCACAAGCAATAAAGGTACTTTTACTTATAAGTCTATTAGTGGGGGGAAGGGTAGAACTACATGCTCTTATTTTATGCCAGATGGTAAACATATTATTTATGCATCTACTATTGGTGGCGGTACGGATTGTCCTCCAGCAGTGGATAGAGCAAAGTATGGTAATAAATATATCTGGCCTTTATATAATAGCTATGATATTTACATGGCAGATACCAGTGGCAAAGTGATTAAGCAATTAACCAATGCAAAAGGATATGATGCAGAAGCAACTTTATCATATGATGGTAAGAAAATGATTTATTGTAGTGATAAAGAAGGTGATTTAGAATTATATGTAATGGATTTGTCTACTGGAAAAGAAAAAAGAATCACTCATGCATTAGGCTATGATGGTGGTGCGTGGTTTAGCCCAGATGGTAAGAAAATTGTTTGGAGAGCAAGCAGACCAAGTAGTCCAGAAGAAATTGAAGAATATAAATCTTTATTAGCAGAGGGTATGGTAGCTCCAACAAAAATGGAAGTTTGGATTGCTAATGCAGATGGATCTAATGCAAAACAAATTACTCATTTAGGTCAAGCTAACTGGGCACCTAATTTTACGCCAGATGGTAAACATATTATTTTTTGTAGCAATCACGAATACAAAAGAGGATTCCCTTTTAATATGTATTTGATGGATTTAGAAGGAAATAATTTAGAGAAAATAAGTAGAGATAAAGGTTTTGATGCTTTTCCAATGTTTAGTTTTGATGGTAAGAAAATTATTTTTGCCTCCAATAGAAATAACGGAGGTACAAGAGATACTAATTTATTTGTTGCAGATTGGATAGAATAGTTTATTTTAGAATTACAAAATACATCATATGAATACTGGTTTATTGCATTTACACAATGCGTTAAGATGGGTGATTTTAATTTCACTATTATTGAGTATCTATAAATTGTATGCTAAAAAAGATGCGTTGAAGACAAGTAAGATTTTATTGATCTCTTCACACACTACTTTATTATTAGGATTATATCAATACTTTTTTGGATCTGTGGGCTTAAAAATGATCCAAACAGCAGGGATGGGAGCAGCCATGAAAGATGCAACTACTCGTTTCTGGGCAGTAGAACATATCAGTTCAATGCTGATTGCCATTATTTTGATTACGATTGGCCATATCGGTTATAAAAAGTCTCAAAATGGGTCAAAAACAACCATTTTGTATGTTATTGCACTTTTATTGATTGTTTTGGCGATGCCATGGCCTTTTAGAGAGGGCATAGGAAGACCTTGGTTTCCAGGGATGCCTCATTAGAGTGTAATTATCTGATTTACAATATTTTATGGTTTATTTTAAAAGGGAGAGCATTGCTTTCCCTTTTATTTTAGCCTTTTTAGAAGAATTAAGCGGTATTTTTTCTTAATTCCATTCATTTCCATATCTTTGCAACCCCAAAATAAGTATGTCAAAACAACCGCTGATTAAACAAGATGGAGTAATTATTGAAGCACTGAGCAATGCAATGTTCAGAGTAAAGCTTGAAAATGGTCACGAAATCTTAGCAACAATTTCTGGAAAAATGCGCATGCATTATATCAGAATTTTGCCAGGAGATAAAGTGGGAGTAGAGATGAGTCCTTATGACTTAACTAGGGGAAGAATTATTTTTAGACATAAATAATTCACAAAAAATAAAAGAATAAGTAGAATAATATTTTAAAAACAAAAAGATGAAAGTTAGAGCATCTATCAAAAAACGTAGTGCCGATTGTAA
>CAWULX010000090.1:0-5093 GCA_963923775.1 uncultured bacterium | reverse complement strand
TCTTCTATCATTCTAGGTAATACCATCGAACGATATAAATGAATTAATTGTTGATTGTCTAAAGCCCCTCTTTTAAATTCCATCAGTTTGTATTAGTCTCTTGAGTTTAATTTACTCAATAACTTTAGAATTTCTAGGTATAACCAAACCAAGGTTACTAATAATCCAAATGCACCATACCACTCCATATACTTAGGAGCTCCCATTTCTGCAGCCTGCTCAATTGCATCAAAATCTAATAATAAATTTAATGCTGCAATACCTACAATAAATAAGCTAATGCCAATACTTAATGGAGAACTATCAAAAGCAAAGCCCATGTTCACTCCAAATAAGCCTAAAATCCAAACAATCAAATAGAATAAACCAATACCCATTGTCGCGCTCATAATAATAGAGCGAAACTTATTAGTTACAGTAATGATTCTAAAATTGTATAATAAGAACATCGCTAATGCAACGCCCATAGTTAATCCAACTGCATGTAACACCAAGTTTGGATAGGACTTAGCAAACATTTGATTAAAAAATGCACTGATACCTCCGATAAATAATCCTTCTAAAATTCCATAAGCTGGCACAATGTATCCAGCCCAAGTTGGTTTAAACATAATAACCAAAGCCAATATAAAACCTCCGATAGCGCCCACTAGCATTAAAGTGGTAGCGGTTTGGAAATTGCCTTCTGCATAAATGTTCCAGATAAACATGGCAGAAGCCATCACCATTAATAATAAAAAACCAAACTTATTCATAGTACCTCTGATGCTCATTACACCAAAAGAACCAGCAGTTTCATGAAGACTTTTATCAAAAATCTTCTCTGTTAATGTAGGATTACCTGTTTTGAATACTGACATAAAATATAGTTTTAATTAACTACTATAAAAATACTACTTATTAAATGATAAATAAAGAATACCTACTATAAAAAATAGTTAATCCTTTTATTTTAAGCCTGGATAGCTTGTTAACTTACGAAATTGGTAATGCGGATTTCTTTTTAGTAAAGCAATCATGGTTGCTAATTTGGCAGAATCGGCACTTGCTCTAAATTCATGATCATGCATTAAAATCACCAAATGATTTTTAGTTTTTGTTTTGTTCATTAACAATAAACTATCTGCTAGGGCAGCTATTCTTTGAGGAGCATCGATAGGTTTACCAGATTTATTGAAGCGCCATTCCATATCCCATCCAATTACATTTAAGCCAACACTGTCCAGCTTATTTACCAAAGGCCTTACCAATCCACTAGCTCTTTTAATATTGGCAGTATTCCAAGCATTATTGCCGGGAAGTCTTGAGAGCTTATTTTTCAATTGTAATAGGGTGTCAGCTTTTAAAAAATCTTGTAAAGCAGCATCGGGTTGATGGTAGTAATTAATATAATCCCCATAAAACGCATGAGAATAACTATGATTGGCAATTTCAAATAAGCGATTGTTTGAACTAATCTTTTTATACAAGTTTCTTCCAAAGCTATTTCTTGATTGATGAAAGGCTACTTCAAAAAAGGTAGCTGCTACCTGTTGTTGTTCACAAATAGTAATGCAATTTCCAGTACCTGGCAAAGGGCCATCATCAAAACTTAAATAAATATATTTAGCTAGACTATCAACTGTTGGGGCAGTAGCTTTTTGAATGGGTGCCGAAGTAGCTGATAATTGAGTAAAAAAATGTGCCGCAATATAAATTAAGTAACCGATCATATTTCTCTACGTTGGAATGGCCGCAAAGTTAGCTAAGAATTGGGGATTTTAGGCATAAAAATGAAGGTTTTGCCGGCTTAAGCTTTACCTTTGCAGCAAACGGCTCAAAATGCAAAAAGATATTGTTTTACAAGATGTGGTGATCAAATTTGCAGGAGATAGTGGTGATGGAATGCAATTAACTGGTCAACAATTTACCAATAATACTGCCTTATTAGGAATAGACTTAGCCACTTTCCCAGATTTTCCAGCAGAAATTAGAGCTCCTATTGGAACCTTGCCTGGGGTAAGTGGATTCCAATTACATTTTAGTTCAGACAGAGTATATACTCCTGGAGATATTTGTGATGTATTGGTGGCAATGAATGCTGCTGCATTAAAAGTAAATTTAAAAGGATTAAAAAAAGGCGGAAAAATTATTGCCAATATAGATGGGTTTGATGCAAAGAATTTAAGATTGGCTGCATATCCTGAAGGAATTAATCCATTAGAAGATGGGAGTTTAGATGGGTATGAATTAACCAAAGTAGATATTACCAAATTAACCCGTGAAGCATTAAGTGCTTATACAGAATTAGGTAATAAAGAAAGAGATCGTGCGAAGAACATGTTTGTATTAGGATTAATCTATTGGTTATACAACAGAGACTTAGACACAACCATCGAATTCTTAAAAGAGAAATTTGGCAAGAAAGAATATATTTTAAAAAGCAATATCGATGTATTAAAAGCAGGATACCATTATGGGGAGACTGCTGAATTATTTAATGCAAGATATAAAGTGGATAGAGCAAAGATGGAACCTGGAATGTATAGAAGCATTATGGGTAACCAAGCTTTATCAATGGGATTGGTAGCCGCTTCTCAAAAAGCCAGCCTTCCTTTATTTTTAGGATCTTATCCTATCACTCCAGCTTCAGATATTTTACACGAATTAAGTAAGTATAAAAATTTTGGCATTCGTACTTTCCAAGCAGAAGATGAAATTGCAGGTATTGGTGCAGCTATTGGTGCTAGTTATGGCGGATCAATTGGATTAACCACTACTTCTGGTCCAGGTATGGCATTAAAAACAGAAGCCATTGGTTTAGCAACAATGTTGGAAATTCCATTAGTAATTGTGAATATTCAAAGAGGTGGTCCATCAACTGGATTACCAACTAAAACAGAACAAAGTGATTTGTTGCAAGCTTATTATGGAAGAAATGGTGAAGCCCCAATTCCTGTTTTAGCAGCCTCTACCCCAAGTGATTGTTTTCATATGGCATATGAAGCAGTTAGAATTGCTTTACAACATATGACTCCAGTGATTTTATTGAGTGATGGATATATTGCCAATGGTGCTGAGCCATGGAAGTTCCCAAATGCTAGTGAAATACCCGCCATTGAAGTGAAATTCAAAACTGAATTAGCAGAAGGAGAAGCAAAATTCTTACCTTATAAAAGAGATGAAAAATTAGCAAGACCTTGGGCCATTCCTGGAACCAAAGGATTAGAACATAGAATTGGTGGTATTGAAAAACAACACGAAACTGGAAATGTAAGTTACGATAGTGAGAACCATCAGTTCATGGTAAAAACAAGGGCTGCCAAAGTAGAAAAGATTGCGGACTATATCCCATTACAAACCATAGATAGTGGAGCTGAAAAAGGGAAAGTATTGGTTTTAGGTTGGGGATCTACTTATGGAACTATCAAGAGCGCTGCATTACAATTACAAAGCCAAGGCAAGGAAGTAAGTCATGCACATATCAAATACATGCGTCCATTCCCTAAAAATTTAGGAGATATCTTGAAAAATTTTGAAACTATTTTAATTCCAGAAATTAATAATGGCCAATTAATTAAAATTATTCGTGATCAATATTTTGTGGATGCTAAAGGATATAACAAAATAATGGGCGTGCCTATAACCAAGCAAGAATTGGTTGCGGCCATTGAAACATACTTATAAAAAATGGGTCTCTGAAAGGGACCCATTTTTATTTATTCATTTTCTGATAATATTTACAATAGGATTGAATGCCACATTGATCACATTTAGGGCTTCTAGCCAAACATGCATACCTACCATGAAGAATTAACCAATGATGCGCTTTATGTACTAGTTCTGAAGGAATGTTTTTAATCAACTCTTTCTCTACTGCTAAAGGAGTAGTGGCTGTTTGTGGCACTAAGCCAATTCTTCTGCTCACTCTATAAACATGAGTATCCACTGCCATATTAGGTTGTTGATCAATTACACTCGTAATGACATTCGCTGTTTTTCTACCCACCCCTGGAAGCGTAACCAATTCTTGAATAGTCATAGGTACTTCGCCTTTGAAATTATCCAATAGCAATTGACTCATGCCAATTAAATGCTTGGTCTTATTATTGGGGTAAGAAATACTTTTTATTAAAGGAAACAAATCATCAAAACTAGCTTTAGCCATTTTTTGAGGTGTGGGATATTTTTTGAAAATGCTGGGCGTAGTTAGATTCACTCTTTTATCAGTACACTGTGCAGATAAAATAACTGCTACCAATAGCTGGAAAGGATTTTCGTAATATAATTCTGTTTCTGCAACTGGAACATGCTCCAAAAAATAATCTATGACCCCCTTATACCTTTCTTGTTTTTTCATGAAGCAAAAGCTTATTGAGCCTTTTCTGTATTGGCCTCTGTACTGTCTTCAAATAAATAAACCTCTTCCCCATCTCTTCTTAATAAATATCTTTCTCTAGCATATTTTTCTACGGCTGCAGGATTGCTTTGCAAGTTCTCTAACTGCTTTTTAGTTAGATCAATTTCGTCTTGATAATATTTTTTAGCAGCTTCTAATTTTTCTAATTCTGCTTTTCTTTCTCTTTGTAAAAAGAAATCTCTTTGATCAAAAAATAACATCCAAACAACAAAACCTACCAAAACTAAAAAGTATCGGTTAATGATAACAGGAAAAATTTTCTTTACAATGCTCATATAAAAGATTCTAGGTAAAAATAAGCTAGTTCAGATAATGCACAAAAAAAGAATGGGCCCCTTTGGAGGCCCATTCTAAATCTTTAATAACCAAGTCTCCAATGGGACTCAGTTATAATATTACTTGCTACCGAACTTTAATTTACCCTTAGTTGGGAAAACGCCAGTCTCACCCAATTGCTCTTCGATACGAATTAATTGGTTGTACTTAGCCATACGATCTGTTCTAGAAGCAGAACCGGTTTTAATTTGACCACAGTTTAATGCTACTGCTAAATCAGCAATAGTAGTATCTTCTGTTTCTCCAGATCTGTGTGACATAATGGTATTGTAACCATTGTGTTGTGCTAAACTTACCGCGTTAATTGTTTCAGTTAATGTACCAATTTGGTTCACTTTTACTAATAAGCCATTCGCAA
>CAWULX010000089.1:0-5112 GCA_963923775.1 uncultured bacterium | reverse complement strand
CCAAAGCAGTAAAAATCTTAATTGATCATCATCAACAGCCAGACACCCCAAGTTTTGGTTTTGGAATTAGTGATGTTAAAAAGAGTTCTACCTGTGAAATGATTTATGATTTTATTGTTCAGTCAGGGCATAGTAATTTAATTAATTTAGATATTGCTACTTGTATTTATACTGGCTTGATGACAGATACAGGTTCTTTTAGATTCCCATCATGCACAGCCTCTGTTCACAAAATTGTTGCTCATTTAAAAGAATTGGGTTTGCAACATGGTATAATTCATGAAGCTATTTATGATCAATCAACAGAAGGTAGGTTGAAATTTATGGGTAACGCATTTTTAAATAGAATGCATGTATTTCCTGAACTCAAAACTGCTGTAATGGCTATTCCTAAAACAGATATTTACAAGTTTGAATTAAAAACAGGGGATACAGAAGGTTTAGTGAATTATTTATTATCTATTCAAGGAATTAAATTTGCTGCTATAGTTATTGATAGAGAAGAAGAAAGAAAATGGAGTTTTAGAAGCAAAGGGAACTTTGATGTTAATATATTTGCAAGAACACATTTTGAAGGAGGTGGTCATGCTAATGCAGCAGGAGGAAGTTCTTTAAAATCTGTTGAAGAAACTTTCAATGATTTTAAAAATATTTTAGAAACATATAAAACACAATTATCTCAATTAAATTAAAACATGTTAAAGTCAACATTAAAATTAGTCGCAGTACTTGTATTGTTTGCAAGTTGTAATCAATACGAAAAAGCTCCTTCAGGAATGCTTTATAAAATTTCTCATGGTTCTAGTAACCCTCAGAAATTAGCTCAAGGTCAATTTGTTAAAGTTAATTTAGAATATAAATTAAAAAGCAAAGACACTATCTTAAGTACAACTTATGGCCAAATCCCTGTTTATTTCCCAATAGACACTGCAAGATTAGGTAAATATACTTTTACTGAAATTATTATGCAATGTAAAAAAGGAGATAAAATTGATTTCTCTTTAAGTGTTGATACTTTAGTTAAAATGGGTGTTCTTCAATTCAATGAAGTATTCAAAGCAAAAGACATTATCGTTGGTAAAGCAGAAATTATTGATGTATTTGCAGATGTAGCTAAAGTGGATGCAGATTATAAAGCTGAATCTGAATTAGAAAAGAAAAAAGAAGTAGCAGCTATCAAAGCTTATTTAGCTAAAAATAAAATCAATGCTATCGAATCACCAGAAGGAGTGTTTGTTGCTATTAAAACACCAGGTGATGCAGCAAATAAAATTGATACCACTAAAATTGCGAGTGTATTGTACAAAGGATATACTTTCAAAGGAGATGTATTTGATTCCAATATGAAGCCCGATGGCAAACCATACGATGTTAAGATTGGTGCTGGTGCAGTTATCCCAGGTTGGGAAATTGGTTTACAATATTTTGGTAAAGGTGGTAAAGGTTCTATTTATATTCCAGCTATGTTAGCATATGGATCTCAAGCAAATGGAGTGATCAAAGCATTTGAAAATTTAGCTTTTGATATAGAAATTGAAGACGTTACAAAGAAATAATTTGTACTGATTATAAAAAAGGGGCTGCATTGCAGCCCCTTTTTTATTGTTATAATAATTCCATTAACTTAATAGCTTGTTTGGCTTCTTTCACATCATGTACCCTTAGAATACTTGCCCCATTTTTTAAAGCCATAGTTTGCACTACAGTTGTGCCATTTAAAGCTTCTTCTGGTGAAATTCCAAGTGTTTTATAAATACTAGACTTTCTAGAAACGCCCACTAAAATAGGTAGCTCTAGTGATTTTAATTGTTGCAATTCTTTTATGATAATAAAATTCTCTTCAATAGTTTTTCCAAACCCAAATCCTGGATCTATTATCCAATGATGAATACCTTTTTGAGCAAATACTAGTTTCTTTTGAGTGAAGAATTGTATTAAATCTTGTATGATATTACTTCTTTTGGGCACTTCATGCATTGTTTCTTTAGTACCTGTAATATGCATGCCTATATAAGTTGAATTATATTTCGAAACAACTTCTAATATATTGGGATCAAAACTTCCACAACTAATATCATTAACCAACTTGGCTCCAACAGCTATTGCAGCTTCAGCTACTTTTGATTGGAAAGTATCAATGGATATCAAAACATTAGGAAAAGCCTTTGAAATAGCTTCTATGGCAGGATTAACCCTTTGAATTTCTTCCTCTTCGCTAATCATGCTTGCACCTGGTCTAGTACTTTGACCACCTATATCAATAATTTCAGCTCCTTCTTCCATAAAAACCCCTGCTTTGTCCACTACTTCTTGTATAGAGAACAGCCTGCTTTTAGCATAAAAAGAGTCTGGCGTAAGGTTCATAATCGCCATTATTTGAGTATTCTTTAACATAGTTTTATTATAAAAAGGTTATGCTGTATCTTGCAAGTGTTCAAAGATATTAATAACATAGAAACTTAGGCTATTTTTCATGAGTCAGACCTCTTTACAATACGACGAATCAGTTGCAGCTTGCAGAGATATTTTTATCAAAAAAACCAAGGATTATGGTACTGCTTGGCGTGTTTTAAGAATTATCTCTGTTGTAGATCAAATTTTTATCAAAGCGCTTAGAATTAGAACCATTCAAGATATTGGTAACCAAAAAGTAGGGGATGATATAGCATCAGAATTTAAAGGTATTTTAAATTATGCCGTAATTGGATTAATTCAATTAAAATTAGGTGATCCTAAAGTCGAGGAGATTGAAGTTGCTAAAGTTGAAGCTTTGTATGAAGAAAATGTTCATTTTGCTAAATCTACAATGTTAGACAAAAACCATGATTATGGGGAAGCATGGAGAGATATGAGTCAAGAAAGTTACGCAGATTTAATTTTGGTTAAATTATTAAGAATTAGACAAATTTTACATAATGATGGTAAAACCATTATAAGTGAAGGGATAGATGCCAATTTTGTAGATATTTTAAACTATTCTGCTTTTGCTTTAATTCAAATTTCTGAAGGGAAACATTAGTTAATTTATATTAAAACCCTATGCAAAACTTTCTTAAAATATTGCGTTGGATTGTAGGCTTACTTTTTATTTTTTCAGGGCTGATTAAAGCTAATGACCCCTTAGGATTAAGCTATAAAATGCAAGAATTTTTTGATGTTTGGGGTATGTCTTTTTTTAATGATTACACACTAGGTTTATCATTATTAATGAACCTTTTAGAAATTGTTACTGGAATTGCTTTATTAATAAAATATCCATATAAACAAACCTTATGGATTTTATTAGTACTAATTATTTTCTTTAGTTTTTTAACAGGCTATGCATTATTCTCCGGTAAGATTAAAACATGTGGATGCTTTGGTGATTGCATTCCTTTAACTCCCAAAACCTCTTTTATTAAGGATATCATTCTATTTATTTCCATAGTAATATTACTAATCAATCATAAAAAAGTAAAAACCAATCTTCATAAAGCATGGGGAATTTTGATTTTATCGATTGGAATTTTTGGAGTAGGATATGGCCAATATTATGTTTTAGAACACTTACCTTTTATTGATTGTTTACCTTATAAAGTGGGGAAGGATATTGTGGAACAAATGAAGTTGCCAAATAATGCAATTGCTGATAGTATTAGATTAGATATGGAATTTGAAAAGAATGGCAAAGTTTATCAATTTGATCCTTCTAATTTTCCTGCTGATTTTGATAGTACCTATATTTTTAAATCAAGAAAAGAAGTTGTACTTGTAAAGGGAAATGGAATTGTAGCACCCATTCAAAGTTTTACTTTAAATACAGTAAGTGGCCTTGATACAACTAATGCTTTATTCTCTACATCAATACCTTATGTACTAGTATTTTCGGGTCAAATAGATCCAACTATTCCCTGGGATTCCTTATTATCTAAATTACATAATAAACATAAGTTAGTATATATTGTAACTTCTGATAAAGACCGTGCAAGTAGCTTATTATCAAAAGAACAGATACTAATAGGGGATAATACAATGATTAAAACTGCTGCTAGAGTTTGGCCAACCATATTTGTCATGAATGGGTCAACTATCATGAGCAAAACTGCCTATACAGACCTTATTGACGTTCATTAAGATTTAATATATTTTAAAGAATAAATCTTTTGTACTAACTTAGAAAGAATTGAATACAAATAAATTTACATTCTATGTCAAAAATTAAAGAAATCCTAACTAAAAAAGGGCCACATTTTAATATTGTTACCCCTGATACTAAAGTTTTAGATGCTTTGACATTGATGAAAGCAGAAAACCTAAGTTATGTAGTTGTAATGAAAGATGATCAATATCTTGGCTTAATGTCAGAAAGAGATTATACCCATAAAATTAAATTAGAAGGTAGAAAATCTGAAACTGCAACAGTTAATGATATTATGACATCAAATTACCCAGTAATAGGTTACTCTGATGATTTAGAAAGATGTATGGTTTTAATGAATGTATATAAAACAAGATACCTTCCTGTTTTTGATGAAATGAAATTTAAAGGAATTCTTACCATGAATGATTTGTTGAGAGAAGTAATTGATAAAAAATAAAGAAGGGACTTTCAAAGTCCCTTCTTTATTTTATGATAACATCATTAATTATTTTTTCCCCCATTTTCTCATTCACTCTTTCAATTATTTGTTGCTTTTGAAAACCTAATTCATTTTTTAATGGCCCTACACTTGTTTCGATGAAAAGTTTCTGATCAAATATGTAAATTTTATCTGTGTATTTTGCTATGGTTACTCCCATTAGTTCTAACCAAATCTCATCTATTTGTGCAGCTCTAATTCCATTTTTCAATTTGCTATTTTGGACAAATTGCTTTAAAGCGTCTCCTAATTTAAATAATGCCATGCTGCAAATCTAAGTGTTATAATTGAATCAATTGAAAATCTATAACATGTTTGGATAAAATTTGTTCAACACGTTCTTTGTGTGTATCTGTTATAAATACTTGTCCATCTGTATATTTATTTACCCAAGAAAGCAGTTGAATCATTCTGTTTTCATCTAATTTTTCAAATATATCATCCATCAATAAAATAGGGGATAGTTGTTTTTCTTTTTTTATAAAAATCCACT
>CAWULX010000088.1:0-5152 GCA_963923775.1 uncultured bacterium | reverse complement strand
GCAATGGGTATCAATGCCTTCGGCTGCGTATAAGTATGAGGGCGTAATTTTGCACCTGCACCAGCCACTGGAATAATTGCCTTCATTCGGTTATTTTTTGGGGTGGGTAAAAATAGCAAATATGTGTTAGTTTGAGCCAAAATTGCCCAAATTGTGGATATTAGGCGAGCAATTGTTCAAAGAAAGCTTTGCCTAGGCTTTATAATGGATTATTTTTGCAAAAATATCCCACTTTATAAATACCAACATATGCAAAGAGATACCCTAGTATTCGACATTATTCATCAAGAATTAGCTCGTCAAAGACGTGGAATTGAATTGATCGCTTCTGAAAACTTTACCAGCTTACAAGTAATGCAAGCTATGGGTAGTGTAATGACTAATAAATACGCAGAGGGTTATCCAGGAAAAAGATATTATGGGGGTTGTGAGATTGTTGACAAAACAGAGCAATTAGCTATTGATAGATTAAAAGAAATTTTCGGTTTAGAATACGCGAACGTGCAACCACATAGTGGTGCTCAAGCAAACGCAGCAGTAATGTTAGCGATTTTACAACCAGGTGATGCTATTTTAGGTTTGGATTTAAGCATGGGTGGTCACTTAACACATGGTAGTGCTGTAAACTTCTCAGGTAAAACTTACCAACCACATTTCTACGGAGTAGTGAAAGAAACAGGTTTGATTGATTATGAAATGTTGGAATCTCAAGCAAGACAACATAAACCAAAATTGATTATTTGCGGAGCAAGTGCATATAGTAGAGATATTGATTATGCTCGTATTAGAAAAGTAGCAGACGAAGTAGGTGCATTTGTATTAGCAGACATCGCTCACCCAGCTGGTTTAATTGCAAAAGGATTATTAAGCTCTCCATTTAATCATTGTCATTTTGTGACTTCTACTACACATAAAACTTTGCGTGGACCAAGAGGTGGTGTTATTATGATGGCTAAAGATGGTGAGAATACTTTAGGACTAAAAGATGTAAAAGGAAATTTAAGATTATGGTCAAATGTAATTGATATGGCCGTATTCCCTGGAACACAGGGTGGACCATTAGAGCATGTGATTGCCGCAAAAGCGATTGCATTTGGCGAAATCTTATCAAATGATTTTACAGTATACGCTAAGCAAGTTCAACAAAATGCGCAAACCATGGCAGCTGCTTTTGTAGCTAAAGGATATGAAATTATCAGTGGTGGCACTGATAATCATTTAATGTTGATCGACTTAAGAAATAAAAATATCAGTGGTAAGAAAGCAGAACAGGTTTTAGGCATGGCTGATATTACTGCCAACAAGAACATGGTACCTTATGATGACAAATCTGCTTTTGTTACTTCAGGAATTCGCTTTGGTGTTGCAGCCATTACTTCAAGAGGTATGAATGAATCTCATATCCCATTTGTAGTAGAAGCTATAGACACTGCTTTAATGAATGCAGATAATGAAACGATTTTAGCCAATACTAAAAAAGAAGTAAATAAATTCATGGAGCAATTTGTATTGTACCCAGAGTTAGGATAATTAGTATAACTTTATAGAATGATACAAAGAATTCAATCAATCTATTTATTGTTAGCAAGCGCAGCAGCTTTCTCGGCTTTGCGCTTGCCTTTTTATTATACGCCAGTACCTACTGCTTTTGAAGTAGATGGCAGCCAGCAATACAGCACTTTAATTACATTGGCTTTTAGTGCTTGTTTGTCTTTTATTACCATCTTCTTATATGGTAATAGAATGTTGCAATTAAAAGTAGTCTTGGTAAACCTTATGCTATCTGGCTTAATTGGTTTCTTTATTTACAAAGTAGTATTAGCGCATCCAGGCGGAGGTTTCACCCTTCCATCAGTAGGTTTATTCTTAATGCCTTTTTTACAAATACTTTCTGTGATTCGTATTTACAAAGACGAAAGCATGGTAAAAGCTGCAGATAGATTAAGATAAATATTTCCCAGTTTGTGAGCTCTTGCATTTAGCTAAACCTGAAGGAACTCCCTCGTAAACGACTTGTCCACCTAGTTCACCGGCTTCAGGACCCATATCAATTACCCAATCGGCAGCTTTGATTATATCTGTATTGTGTTCTACCACCACCAAGCTATGGCCTTGATCTATTAAAGCATTAAAGGCTTTTAATAATTTATGTATATCATGAAAATGCAAACCAGTAGTAGGCTCATCAAATATGAATAACATCTTACTACTTGCTTTTCCTTTTCCTAAAAAGCTAGCGAGTTTTACACGCTGTGCTTCACCACCGCTTAATGTATTACTACTTTGTCCCAATTTCACATATCCTAATCCCACTTCTTGTAATGGGTTAATTGCGGTAGTAATATTTTTTTCTTCTGCAAAAAATTCCATGGCTTCATCTACACTCATCTCTAATACATCGTGTATACTCTTTCCTTTATACTGTACTTCTAACACAGATTCTTTAAAACGCTTACCGCCACAATCCTCACACTCTAAATGCACGTCTGCCAAGAATTGCATTTCCACCAATTGTTCCCCCTCACCTTTACAGGTATCACATCTTCCTCCATCCACATTAAAAGAGAAATGTTTTGCAGTAAAGCCTCTTATTTTAGATAGAGCTTGTCTTGCATACAAATCTCTGATGCTATCATATGCTTTGATATAGGTGACGGGATTGGATCTGGAAGACTTGCCAATGGGATTTTGATCCACCATTTCAATTTCATCAATTAAATGCAAGTCTCCTTTTAATTCAGTATAACCTCCTACTATCTCGGTGGGTAATTGTTTGGCTTTAAGTAATGCATTGTAAAAGACTTGTTTTACTAAAGTAGTTTTTCCACTGCCACTCACTCCACTTACAACACATAAACTATGCAATGGGAATTGAACATCTATATTTTTTAGATTATGTAAGTAGGCGCCTTTTAATGTAATTCCATATTTTGAAACCCTTGTTTTTTCAGGTACTGGAATATTCAACGTGCCTTTCAAATATTTACCCGTTAAACTGTTTTTATCTTTCATTAATGCAGTAGCATTACCTTGGGCTACCACTTCTCCCCCTAAATGCGCTGCTAATGGGCCCATATCTATAATATGATCTGCTTTTCGCATAATTTGTTCATCGTGCTCTACCACCACCACCGTATTTCCTAAGTCTCTTAGGTTTTGTAATACTTTAATCAATCTTTCTGTATCTCTTGAATGCAAACCAATTGAGGGCTCATCCAAAATGTATAAAGAGTTGGTTAAATTAGATCCTAAACATCTGGTTAATTGTATACGCTGACTTTCTCCTCCACTTAAACTATTCGCCAATCTGCTTAAAGTTAAATAACCCAAACCCACATCCATTAATGTTTGAATTCTTTGTTCAAGTTCAATTAAAATTCTTTTAGCAATCTCTGCATCGTTTTTAGATAAATGTAATTCCTTGAACCATACTTGTAAATCTTTAACAGGCATTGCACATAATTCTCCAATATGCTTTCCACCAATTTGTACATAGTAAGCTTCTTTTCTTAATCTATACCCATTACAATCCGGACAATTGGTTCTTCCACGATACCTGCTTAACAAAACCCTGAATTGTACTTTATATAAATGTGCTTCTACATCTGCAAAAAAATCATCAATACCCAAGGCTTTCCCAGTGCCTTTCCACAATTGCTTATACTGCTCTTTGGTTAATTTATTAATGGGTTGATGGATAGGAAATCCATTCTTCCCTGCTTCTTTTACAAACTGATCTTTCCACCAAATCAATTTCTCACCTTTCCATGGCGCCACTGCTCCATCATATACAGAAAGGGTTGGAATTGGTATAACCAAGTTTTCATCAATACCTAAAACCTGACTATATCCTTCACAGGTGGGACAAGCTCCATAAGGATTATTGAAAGAAAACAAATTAGCACTAGGCTCATCGAAATCCATACCATCCAAACTAAACTTATTATTAAAGTCTTGTAATGTATTGTTGTTTTTTTCTACCCATACAATTCCGTCGCCTTCATAAAATGCGGTAGCAATAGAATCGCTTAATCTATGTATATCATCTTCTTCAAATTCTTTTACTACAATTCTATCAATGAGAACATATACCTCATGCTCCTTGAATTGTTTATTCAAAGCTGTTTTATTCATCTCCAAAGCTTCTTCTATTCGAAGTATGGTGGATTCGTTTTTTGCAGATCTTAAATAAATTCTTGAAAATCCTTTTTGTAACAAAATATTTAACTCTTCCTGTATATCTCTTTTGGACTGTTGTTTGAAACTAACCAACAACACCATTTTATCTCCTTGCTTTCCCGATTGAATATACCCAATCACATCTTGCACATCATGCTTCTTTACTTCATGCCCACTGATGGGTGAATAGGTTTTACCCACTCTTGCAAAAAACACCCTTAAATAATCGTAAATCTCTGTCATACTCCCCACTGTACTTCTTGGGGTTCTAGTGACCACTTTTTGCTCAATAGCAATGGCTGGGCATAATCCTTTGATATAATCTACATCTGGCTTACCCATTCTTGACATAAACTGTCTAGCATAGGAAGATAAACTCTCAGCGTATCTTCTTTGCCCTTCTGCAAACAAAGTATCAATGGTTAAAGATGATTTTCCACTACCTGAAACCCCAGTTACCACAATCAATTGATTACGGGGAAACTCCACTGATACATTTTTTAAATTATGCACCTTTGCACCTACTACTTGTATATCATTCGCCATGGCACAAAATTAATGTGGATATCCTAAAAAAGCTTTTCTTCTTTCCCACATTTCGAATTTGGGTTGTTTTAGCTTGTAATTTCCGTAACCAATCCAAAAGGCTCTAACCCAGCCAGCATCGAACACTATAAAAAAACACTAATGAACAAAGTTCTTGACCTAACAGACAACGAATTAATCCAATCTTTTCAAGAAGGAAATACTAGAGCATTTGACGCCCTTTTAGATCGTCACCAAGAGCGTATTTACAATACCATCTTGTTTATGGTAAAAGACAGTTATTTAGCGGAAGACTTAATACAAGAAATTTTTATAAAGATCATCGATAATCTTAAACAAAGAAAATATAACGAAGAAGGAAAGTTTTTACCATGGGCTTTAAGAATTGCACATAATTTTTGTGTTGACCATTTTAGAAAAGTAAAAA
>CAWULX010000087.1:0-5174 GCA_963923775.1 uncultured bacterium | reverse complement strand
GTAATTCTCCATCTCCATGCAAAGAGTATACAATTCTATTGTCACCATTGTATTTCTTTGAAAGTGCTGCACCAATGGCTACACTCATACCTTGTCCTAAAGAACCACTCGCAATTCTGATACCTGGTAAACCTTCATGTGTAGTTGGGTGGCCCTGTAATCTTGAATTAATTTTTCTGAAACTTGCTAATTCTTTTACATCAAAATATCCTGATCTTGATAACACAGAATAAAAAACAGGAGAGATATGTCCATTAGATAAAAAGAATAGATCTTCATTCTTCCCATCCATAGAAAAATTGGTATCAAACTTCATTATCTTAAAGTACAACGCAGTTAAAAAATCAGTACATCCCAAAGAACCACCTGGGTGACCACTTTGTTGAGCGTGTACCATTCTTACTATATCTCTTCTAACTTGAGACGCAATTTTAGTTAATTCTGCAGTTGTCATATACGTAAAATAATTATGAAGACAAAGATAGCAAAAAATACAGCTAAAGAATGGTAGGATTTATTAGCTTTGTGTTCTCAAAAGAATGAATTATGTCGGAAGCTTTAAGTAAAATCACCTCAGATGCTGAAAATGGCATGAAAAAAGCCATCAATCACCTAGAAATAGAATTAACTAAAATTCGTGCAGGTAAAGCAAGTCCCTCAATTTTAGAAGGAATTAATGTGGATTATTATGGCACACCCACGCCTGTTAGTCAGGTAGCAAATGTGGCAGTTTTGGATACTAGAACCATTAGTGTTCAACCATGGGAGAAAAATATGTTAGCATTGATTGAACGTGCTATTATGGCTGCCAATATAGGCATCACACCACAAAACGATGGTGTACAAATTAGATTATTCATGCCTCCATTAACTGAAGAACGTAGACGTGAGCTAGTGAAAAAAGCAAATAGTGAAGGAGAGCAATCAAAGATTGCCATAAGAAATATTCGCAGAGATCATATTGAGCAAGTTAAGAAGCAACAAAAAGAAGGAGCTAGTGAAGATATTTGTAAAGGCACAGAAGATGCTATTCAAAGTTTAACAGACAAATATATTGCAGCAGTTGAAAAACATTTAGAGGCAAAAGAGAAAGAAATTATGACTGTTTAACAACAGGTCTATTGGCAATAAATACGCCTAATAAAATAACACCCATCCAAACATATTGCATGGGTGTTATTTTTTCCCCATATAACATACCCCAGCTCACTGCTACAATGGGAATGCCATAAGTTACCAAAGAGCCAAATATTACACCTGCCTTTTTAATCAAGTAATAAAAAAGAATACTAGCTGCAGATGTACCAATAATACCTAATACTGCACTAGCCAAGGTGGAATGAACAATTAAATGATTGGAAAAATCATGATGAAAATAACCTGTAAAAAATAAAATAGCCGCACTAGGTACAATTAAAAAAGCAAAAGCAACTGAAGCAATATTTAATGCGCCAATATGTTGTAAATATCTGCCTACCATATTTACATTAATGCCGTAAAATAATGTAGCAACTAAAACCAATCCAGCATAACCCATATTATGCAAACTCATGTCTTTTCCTGCAGCAAACAAAAAACATAATCCAATAAATCCTATCACCACCCCAATCATTTTAGTGATATTGGTTTGCACTTTAAAAAAACTAATACCCACTAAGATGGTAAATAATGGAGTCAATGAATTTAAAATACCAGCTAAAGCGCTATCAATTTGTGTTTCTGCAATGCAAAAAAGATAGGCTGGTATAAAATTACCCACCACGCCAGATAAAATGACCAATCCCATTTTTCCCTTAGGGATTTGAGGGAGTGCTTTGATGGCAAAGGGGAGTAAAACAAGTCCAGCAAAAAGCATTCTTAAAGAAGCCACCTGGTAGGGAGAAAATGACCTAAGTCCTTCTTTCATTAAAACAAAAGAACTACCCCAAACCAGGGATAATAGGGCAAAAACTAGCCAATTGGTCCACTTCTGTTGCATCTCTTCGAATTTGAAACAAAGATGCCTCTTTTTGCCATAAAAATGGATAAATTCTTGTTTCTTTGTAGCCTATGAGTCAGCATGCAAATTATTCTATAAAAGTAGATCAGTTCGAAGGTCCATTTGATCTATTGTTGTTTTTCATTGAGCGTGATGAGATGGATATTTATAATATTCAGATCACTAAAATTATCAAAGACTTCTTGGATTTCATACATCAACAAGAGAAATTGAATATCGAATTAAGTAGTGAATTTATTTTATTCGTTTCAACTTTAATGCGTATCAAGGCAAAATTATTATTGCCAAGAAAAGAAATAGATGCTGCTGGAAATGAAATTGACCCTAGACAAGAATTAATAGATAAAATCTTAGAGTACAAGCGATATAAAGAAGCTGCCACTCAAATGGCCGATTTAGAACAGTTGAGAATGTTGATGGTGAAAAGAGGTAATATCCAACAAGAAATGTCGATGGTGGGAGAGGAAGCTGCTGAAGGAACAGAATTACAAACCGTTACTTTATTCAAATTGATGAAGTCTTTTGAAAAAGTGATGTTGCGTTTACAAGATCGTCAAACTGCGAAGCCTGTACATACTGTGGTAAGGTACAACTATACCATGGAAGGTAGCAGGGAGTATTTATTAGATCAAATACAAAAAGAGAAGACAGTGGCTTTTGAAAAAGTATTTGATATCTGTCAAGACAGAGTGCATGCATTATTCTTATTCTTATCTATATTAGAATTAGCTCAACAAAAATACATGAAGTTATTAGTAGGCGAGGGTCGCAATAACTTTATCATTGAGTGGAATGAAAATAGAGAGGATGATTTAGAGCCGGGCCATGTAGATACTTTTGACTCTTATGAAACTAAAATGGATTTAGGAGCATTTAAAGATGACGAGCCTACTTTGTCTGGAGAAGGTGATTTTGATCCTAGCTTAAACTAAGCAAATTCTTTTTGTCCCATTAAGGCTTTTACTGCGTCAGCAATTGCAGGAGCATCGTAATGACATTCTTGGTGTAATTCTTTTAAGCTTCCATGTTCAACAATTGTATCTGGAATTCCTAGAATAGTTACTTGAGCTTTGTAACCATGTTGGTTCATGAACTCTAAAATAGCAGAACCAAATCCGCCTACAACAGTAGCATCTTCCACGGTTACAATCTTAGAATAGTTTTGGAATACTTCATGTAATAAAGCTTCGTCCAAAGGTTTTACAAAACGTATATCATAATGTGCTGGATCTAATCCTTCAGCTCTTAAATTTCTAATGGCAGTTTGTGCAAAATTTCCTGGATGACCAAAACTTAAAATGGCCACTTCTTTTCCGTCTTTTAATTTACGGCCTTTACCAATGATTACTTTTTCCATTGGTTTTCTCCAATCCACTTGTACGCCTTCTCCTCTTGGGTACCTTAACACAACAGGTAAATTGGTTTCAGGTAATTGTGCAGTGTACATTAAATTTCGCAACTCTGATTCATTCATTGGAGCTGCTATAATCATATTGGGGATGCATCTAAAAAAAGCAATATCATAACAACCATGATGTGTAGGACCATCTTCACCTACTAAACCAGCACGGTCTAAACAAAAAACAACTGGTAATTTTTGCAAAGCCACATCATGTATTACCTGATCATATGCGCGTTGCATAAAAGAAGAATAAATATTACAAAATACTTTTAATCCCTGTGTAGCTAAACCAGCACTTAAAGTAACTGCATGTTGTTCGCAAATGCCCACATCAAAAGCTCTGTGAGGCATAGCATCCATCATAAATTTTAAAGAAGAACCACTGGGCATGGCTGGTGTTACACCCATGATCATCGGGTTTACTTCTGCTAATTCAACAATGGTGTGTCCAAAAACGTCTTGGTATTTGGGAGGTTGTGGAGTGTCTATTTTTTTCTTAATAATCTCTCCTGTTACTTTATCAAATAAACCTGGAGCATGCCATTTGGTTTGGTCTTTTTCAGCCTGGGCGTATCCCTTTCCTTTAATAGTGGAGATATGCAAAATCTTTGGACCTGGTATTTCTCTTAAGTCTCTAAGCGTGTCCACTAACTTAGTAATATTATGACCATCAATGGGACCAAAATACCTTAATCCTAGAGCTTCAAATAAATTACTGCTTTTGGAAACCATGCCTTTCAATCCAGCTTCCACTTTAGAAGCTGTCTCTCTTGTAAAATTTTTACCAATGGGTAATTTGCCCATTAGTTCCCAAAGCTCATCTCTAAACTTGTTGTAAGTAGGAGAGGTGCTAATATCGGTTAAGTATTCTTTGAGTGCACCCACATTTGGGTCGATGCTCATACAGTTGTCGTTTAAAATAATTAGCACATCACTATCCGCCACGCCAGCATGGTTCATTGCTTCAAATGCCATACCAGCAGTCATTGATCCATCTCCAATGATGGCTACAGATTTCCTATCTTCTCCTTTATACTTAGCAGCCATGGACATACCTAGGGCTGCTGAAATTGAAGTAGAAGAGTGACCAACGCCAAAAGTATCATACTCGCTTTCGGTTCTTTTAGGAAAGCCACTTAAACCCTTGTATTTTCTGTTAGTGCTAAACTGATCTCTTCTGCCAGTTAGAATTTTATGACCATAAGCTTGATGGCCTACATCCCATACCAATTGATCATATGGGGTATTGTATACATAATGCAAAGCCACACTTAATTCCACCACTCCAAGGCTAGAAGCAAAGTGACCACCATGCACACTCACAACGTCAATAATATATTGGCGAAGTTCGTCGCAAACCTGGTGCAATTTTTCTCTAGAAACCTTTTTAAGGTCTTCAGGAGAGTTAATGTGCTTTAATAAAGGTCCGGCCTCAAAATGCATTCAAAACAATTGTAATGTAAAAGTAAGTTAATAACACTTAAAAAGCGTAAAAGTTTAGGCCAATATGGGCATTTGCCGAATAGCCAAGTATTTTACCCCTTATCCTAAAATAGGCTTGTTTTGGAGCTGTTTTAGGTAAATTTGGGTAGATGTTACCAAAGAGATCATATTATTGGATTTGTCAAATTGGAGGATGGTTTAGTTATGCATTAACCATTTTGTTTTTCTCTTATGTTTTACAAAGAGAATTGAATGTTTTATTTATTCAAAGAATCTTAATTGCAGTTAGCTTAGGTATTATTGCTGTCTCTTATACACATCTCCGAGCCC
>CAWULX010000086.1:0-5472 GCA_963923775.1 uncultured bacterium | reverse complement strand
GCGTCTAATTGAACAACACTAGAACTACCTTCGATTAATTCACCCTGTGGTGCAACGCCTGCTAACAAAATACCGTTCTCTCTTAAAACACCAATGTTTTTAGAGTCAGTATTGTATGCAACGATTGATCTTACGTTGGCATTGTTTTCACCAATTTCCAAATAATCATTGCTACCTCTTACACCAGAACTAATTTCTCTTAAACCCAAATCGGAACTCGGTAAAATAAAACCTGGATAAACATGTTTTCCTGTTGCATCAATTACGGTAGCTCCAGCAGCTGGGGTAATAGTTCCTACAGCAGTGATTTTTCCGTTTTCAAAACTTACAGAAGCGTCGTTTAACACGGTTCCGTTTCCAACGTGTACAGTAGCGTGTGTAATTACGGTTACGCCTTTTTGTGCTTTAGCAGGATAAACCGTTTCCTGTGCTCTTGCTGTTATACTTAACAATGCAAGAGAAGCTAATAATATGTTAGAATATTTCTTTTGCATGGCTTAGTTATTTTGAGATTCATAAATAGTAGCTAAATGATCTTCGTGATCGTGGTCGCCACATGATAAAATTGTTTGGTAGCTAGGAGTAGCTGGTCTCATTGGGGCGCCCGCTCTCTTCTCACCCAACATTTTTTGAATTAATTTCGCTCTTTCTGCAGCTACCGCTTTAGACTTCTCTGCATCTTTCGCTCTATCAAAAAATACTGTACCATCTACAATAGTGTACATTGATTTTGCATAAATACTTAATGGATTATCTGTCCATAATACTACGTCAGCATCTTTACCCACTTTAATGCTTCCCACTTTGTTGTCAATGTGTAAAGCTTTTGCTGGGTTTAAAGTAACCATTTTAAATGCTTCGTCTTCAGATACACCACCATATTTCACAATCTTTCCAGCTTCTTGGTTTAAACGTCTAGCCATTTCTGCATCATCAGAATTAATAATAGTATTAATACCTACTTTTTGCATAATTGCTGCATTATAAGAAGTGGCGTCTTGAACCTCGGTTTTGTAATTAAACCAATCAGAGAAAGTTGCAGCACTTGCGCCGTGTGCTTTCATTTTGTCTGCTACTTTATAACCTTCTAAAATATGTGTGAAAGTGTTTACCTTAAAATTATATCCTTGCGCTTTGAATTTTTCAATGACGCGCATGGTGTAAGTGATTTCTGGTTGAACATAAGAGTGACAAGTAATAAATAATTTATTATTCATAATATTACTAATCGCTTCTAATTCTAAATCCTTTCTTGCATTAGGATTAGCTTTCATTGCTTTTTGATAATCCACCGCTCTATCAAATGCATCGGTTAACACTTCTTCCACACCCATTCTTGTATCTGGGAAACGGTTGTTACCCATAACAGCGGTTGTTCTTTTTACGTTTTCACCTAAAGCGAATTTGATAAATGGATCAGCTCCCGCAAACTTAATACCCTCGTCTGATGCACCCCAACGTAATTTCATTAATTGGGTTTGACCACCAATGGTATTAGCACTACCGTGTAAAATATGCGAAGTGGTTACACCACCGCTTAATTGACGATAGATATTAATATCTTCTGGATTCATATTGTCTCCAATACGCACTTCAGAAGTTACAGATTGTGCTCCCTCGTTAATAGACATCGCAGCTATATGAGAATGCTCGTCGATAATACCTGGTGTTAAATGTTTACCAGTACCATCAATTACTCTTGCACCCGCTTCGGTAATGTCTTTACCAATTTTAGCAATCTTTCCGCCTTTTAATAAAACATCTGTATTCGCTAAACGACCTTCTTTTTCATTGGTCCAAACCGTTGCGTTTTTAATTAAAATTGTTTCTTGTTGTGGAATAGTTTCGTTACCCAATCCAACAAATGGATAAGTTACTTTTGAAATTAATTTAACGCTATTGTTAACCGAGTCAGAAGCCTTTTTAGTTTCTGTAGTCAATGGACCCGCCATACTTGCTGTCCAGCTTACCTTATTACCTTTTGCATCAAGACCCAATCCAGACCAATTGTTTCCTACCACGGCTCCACCCAAACGAATTGTTTCTGCCATACGACCTTTTTTCTCTGGGAAGCTAATTTTTACAATAGCGTCGTTGATAGAAATTTTAGCCATTAATGTATCTGTTCCAATGATAGAAGCAGAAAGATCTTTTTTCACCTCTACTGTATAGGTTGTAGCTGTTCCGTTATTGTTTAATACTAAACTATATTTACCAGCATAATTATTCCATTCATTTGGATTTACATCATACTTGTTTCCTTGAATCCAGTTTTCAATAATTTTTGAACTATTGCTAAAAATTGGATCTGTAGTAATAATAAAATTAGCCAACTTGCCCGCCTCCAAAGAACCCACTTGGTCATAAACGCCCAAGATGGTTGCTGGGTTTTTAGTAACTGCTTCTAAGGCTTTTGTTTCAGATAAGCCATATTGAACCGCTTTTCTAAGATTAGCCAAGAATTGCTTGCTATCTTTCATATCAGCAGTAGTAATAGAAAAATTAATACCTGCTTTTTCAAAAGCCGCAGGATTAGTTGGAGCTAATTCCCAATGTTTCATATCTGCTAAAGAAATAAAACGAGCGTCATTAGGATCTTCCACATCTAATGCTGCAGGAAAATCTACACCAATAATAAAGCTTGCTTTTGTTTTTGCTAATTCATCAATTCTTTGGTAACCATTGTCAGCACCTCTAATAATATATTGTGTGCCGAATTCTTTAGCAATACGATCTGCTCTTAATGCAGACCATTTATCATCTGCTACAAAAATTTGTGGTAAGCTTGCGTTCGCATTAAAAGATTCTAATGATAAGTTTACTCCTTCGCCCGCTGGCTTTGTAGCATACCATTTTGCATCTAAATAAGTTTGACGAAGTAATGCAATGCTTCCCATTAAACTACTTGGATAAGATTGCGTAGATGTTCCTTTATCAAAAGAAAATACTTGTGCTGCTTTGGTTTTTAAAATTGCATTGTTTTCGTTGGTACCTGCTAAAGTAACCACAGCGCCCGTTCCACGAACAATACCATCTTTAACATGTGTGAACACTGTTCCAAAACCATTGTTTCTATATGTTGCTGCAACGGTTTCATCTAATGTGAATGCATCTACTGCATTAATTTCTGGTTTAACCGCCTGGTTCCAGTTATATGCACCAGGTTTATTTGACAAGAATTGTCCAGGTGCGCCAAAATTAAAACCAGCATTAGTTCTCTTTGGAGTGCCCGCACCGTAATCGGTTAATGGATCCACAAAACTTGGATAAATATACTTGCCATTGCAATCAACCACAACGGCGTCTTTGGGCACTTCGATTCCAACACCCACTGCAACAATTTTTCCTTGTTTTATAACAAGTGTTGCTTTCTCCATTTTGGTACTTGCATTTTGCACAATGGTAGCATTGGTAAATGCATAACTACCCGATCTTACATCTCTCACACCATTAACAGGGAAAGACTCCTGCGCAAAGGCAGCAGCTCCAGTAACGAGTAAAAGAAGGGATAAAAAAATCCTCTTCATACGCGATAATTTTTGTTTAGAATTTTACTTAAAGAATGATTCTAAAGCTAATGAATTATGCGTTTAGTTGAAACCGATTATTTGACTTTTTTGATAAGTGGTTATCTGCCCATGTACACCATTAAAATTTGGATATCACTTGGGTTCACGCCGCTGATTCTGCTGGCCTGACCAAGGGTAAGGGGTCTTATTTTTTTGAATTTTTGTAAGGCTTCGATTGAAAGCGCCGCTACCTTATCATAATCAAAATTATCTGGAATTAATTGATTTTCTAAAGTAGCCATTCTATCCACAATTTCTTTTTCTTTCTCTATATACCTTTCGTATTTTACTTGTATTTCTGCCTGCTCAATAAACTCCACTTCTTGGTTGGCTAATTTTGTTTGTAGCGCTGCACTGTTTTCTAATATTTGTTGCAAACTTATATTAGGACGCAAAACCAATTTAGCGGCTTTTTGTTTTTCAACCAATGGAGCAGATTCTATCTCTGTTAAAAAAGCATTGATCTCTTCTGGTTCTATTGAATGTGCATTTAATATTTGTCGAATCTCTGCAACATTTTTTTGTTTTTCTTCAACGCGTCGCATTCTTGTATCGCTTGCCAGTCCTAGCTTGTGGCTTAGTTCGGTTAATCTTAAATCTGCATTATCCTGTCTTAGCAATGTTCTAAACTCTGCTCTCGAAGTAAACATTCTATAAGGTTCGTTCGTTCCCTTTCCAATTAAATCATCAATCAATACACCAATATAGGCATCGCTTCTTTGTAAGATCAACGCATCTTTATGATTTATTTTTAAGTGTGCATTCATGCCCGCCATCAATCCTTGGCAAGCTGCTTCCTCGTATCCGGTGGTGCCATTTATTTGTCCAGCAAAAAATAAATTATCTATTGCCTTTGTTTCTAAAGTATATTTTAATTGTGTGGGTTGGAAGAAATCATATTCAATGGCATAACCCGGTCTAAACATTCTTGCATGCTCAAAACCAGGAACCCTACGAAGTGCTTCGTATTGTACTTCTTCTGGTAAACTTGTACTAAAGCCATTTACATAAATCTCAACGGTATTCCATCCTTCTGGCTCCACAAATAATTGATGTCTTTCTCTATCAGCAAAACGATTGATTTTATCTTCAATACTTGGACAATATCTAGGACCAACGCCTTCTATTCTACCAGCATACATTGGACTTCTATCAAAACCGGTCTTTAATATATCGTGTACAATATTATCTGTGTAAGTAATAAAGCAAGATCTCTGATCTTCTGGCTTTACCCTAGGTATATCTAAGTAAGAAAAACCCACCACTTCTTCGTCACCTTTCTGCTCTTCCATCTTAGAATAGTCCAAACTTCTTCCATCAACCCTTGGTGGTGTTCCTGTTTTTAATCTATCTGATTCCATTCCAAAGGAAACCAATTGCTCAGTAATTCCAGTTGCAGCTTTTTCAGCCACCCTTCCACCTCCAATTTGTTTCTCCCCAATATGCATAATACCATTTAGGAAGGTTCCGCTGGTAATAACCACTGCGTCAGATTCTATTAAATGACCCAAGCTGGTCTTTACCCCACAGGCTTTTCCGTTCTTTATGATTAATTCATTCACAGAATCCTGGTAAAAATCTACATTGGGCGTTTGTTCTAATAACTCTCTCCACTTAGCAGCAAATAAATGGCGGTCATTTTGAGTTCTTGGGCTCCACATAGCGGGCCCCTTACTCTTATTCAACATTCTAAACTGAATAGTACTTAGGTCTGATACAATACCACTATATCCACCCATTGCATCAATCTCCCTTACAATCTGCCCCTTGGCAATTCCTCCCATAGCTGGATTACAACTCATTTGGGCAATAGTCTGCATGTTCATTGTTACCAACAACACTTTACTACCCATATTTGCTGCCGCTGCCGCCGCTTCACAACCCGCGTGCCCAGCTCCAACTA